>JBBSCU010000077.1:0-20106 GCA_038249935.1 Chroococcales cyanobacterium | reverse complement strand
GTGCGTACACTGCCCGGATCGGTTTGGTCATTGGTGGCGGAACCTGCCTGTTTCTCTTCTGTGGGGAGTGTTTTGTAATTAGCTCCTTCTCTTTCCATTCGAGCCGCTGTTTCAGCCGGGATAATACCGCGATCGTAGGTATCTACTTCAGCTCGATCAGATGAATCTATACCTTTATTAACTCTTTCATTAGCCATAAATTATGTCCTCGTTAAAGAATCTATTAAATAACTTCAAAAACTAGATTAGACCGTTTTTCATCTTCGATCTACTATCTTGAGAAGTGACTTAAAATTAAAAATAATGTGATGTTCTCTATCTTTTGATGTATCCAAAAGACTAATCATAAGTCCAGTTAAATATTTATAATTTACGTTCATTGTGTAAAACAAGGGTTTTGGCTGAAGTTGACACTGATACCAATGAACATTATTGTGTCTCTACTGCATTTTGCACCCAAAATAGGATAGTTACAAAATTCCCGACTTCTGTAAAAAGTCGGGAATGTGAACCTTTGGATTGCTGTAATAAGTTTAAGCGTTAGGAAACTTATTCGCCTACAACTTGGTTTTTCAATAATTGAATTTCCTTAGCTAATTCTTGCCGAGTTGAAGCCTTAAGTAGATAACGGAAAATAAACCAGGTGGCGTAACCAATCCCAATTAACTCAAAAGTTGGTAATAGCAATGGAATACCATTAATCGCATTCAGTACTGCTAGTACTACCTTGGCTGTAACAATCGCCGCCAAAATTAAAGCAACAGTTATTAGAGGCTGCTTGTAATCTTTAAAAAAGCTGCTTAAGTATTCAGGCAATTGTCCCAAAAATTGAGAAATTTTTCTGCTAACTGCTTGCCCTTGAGATTCAGGCTCACGCGCTGGTGGTAGTCTGGGTAAGTTTGCAGTATCTGCACCTTCAAGTGCTAGCATACCTTGTGATGAGTTTGAATTGATGGATTCAAGTTGCTGTTGTTGGGTTTCCATAGTTTTTATTTTTGGTAAGTACAAAGGTTTGGATAACTTAACTAATCATAAATAAATATTAATTAGTTAGAGTTATCAGTCATTAATTGTTACTGGTCAGCAATAAATGTAACTGATCACTAAAACTGAGTAGGAGCAAATAAACTTATTTTTACCTACCTACTCAGTTGAATTTGTTGTTAGCTACCTGATTATCTCGGCGGGGCAACTGTTGCTTTGACAATTACAATTTTGACACCTTTAATTTCCTTAGCTAAAGGTTCAATTTTAGCCAACTCCTGTTGATTGTTGACAGTACCTCCAACAGTAACAGTTCCATCGTCTGCTGCTTCAACTGTTAGTTGACCTTTGGGTATGTTTGCCTCCAACTTGGAGCGAACTTCACTTGATAAGTCACGTAAAGCTCTTTGGGTATCGCCACCAGTGACATTATTGCGCTGTTCACGGGCACGAATATCAGCATCAAGTTGTTTTCTCCGAATTTCGCTTTGTGCGTCTTGTTGAGAAGCTTCTGTTGTCTGTACGGTTGGTGATTGGGGAACTTCATTAGGATTATTGGGTGCAGATTGACTTGTTTTAGAAGCGTTATCACAAGCAGCAACACCAAAAACTAAAAGGCAACTAATTAAGAAGGGGGTTAGCTTTTGCATATACTTTAATTCGGAATCGAAAAATGAAGTTTGTTGATATTTCCGGCAGAAGTGAGGAGCAAGTTTTTTTAGTCAGGAGCAAAGCTTTCAACTTCTTGCTCCTGCAATTTTGGAGAATTAGTGTGATTGAAAACTACCTTAGGTTAGAGCTTTTCATCACGACGATCAACAATTACTACGCTAGGATCGCCTTTATGAGGCTCTGTTGAGTAATTGGTGCGATCGCTATTAACAACTGGTGTGGGGTAATCCGTCACTCGGTCAATATTTGGGCGAACATCGCTGACATCAGTAGCATCATAGATAGCAAATTCTTCAATACCTCGACGTTTGAGAATCGCTTCAACTTGGGAGATTTCAGCTTCCGTACCATCGATAATAACTATGTAGTCGCCTTTTTGGAAGCGATCGCCATAAACTCGTGCCTCATTTTCAGGAATTCCCAAGCCAACGAGTCCGCCAACAATACCCCCGGCTGCTGCACCGATGGCACCACCAGCTGCTGTTGTTGCTAAAGCTGTGGCGACTGCGCCACCTGCAATCACAGGGCCAATTCCCGGAATTGCTAAAGTCCCAAGACCAACCAATAAGCCAGTTAAACCACCTAGAACACCGCCTGTAGCTGCTCCAGTTTTTACGCCATCGTCTGCTTTATTACCTGTACCGACCTTTTTATCTACATCTACACCAGCGAGCCCTTGACCGTCTGGATCTTTGGCAATGATGGAGACTGTACTTAAGGGAAAACCTGCATCTCGTAATTCTGTAAGTGCGCCTTCTGCATCTCGACGATGAGAAAACACCCCAATTGCCCGTCTAGCTACACCACTACGAGCCGCAGTAGAAGTTGGAGCGACATAACCAGTGGCAGATGGAGTAACATTATCACCATCTGGGCGATCGTAAATGCCAAACTCTTCCACACCCTGACGATTTAGAATTTCTTGGGCTTTAGCGATTTCTGTATCTGTGCCATCGATGATGACTAAATAGTGTCCTCGCTTCACGCGTTCGTCATAAACTCTGGCTCGTTCTTCAGGAATTCCTAAACCAATCAATGCACCGAGCAAACTACCCGCTACTGCACCAATACCAGCTCCGGCGAGGGTTGTAGCTAGGGTTGTTGCTGCGGCTCCAGCTAGCATAATTGGCCCAATTCCAGGAATTGCCAAAGTCCCAAGACCGACTAATAAACCAGTCAATCCGCCCAAAGCGCCGCCTGTAGCTGCTCCGACTTTAGCGCCTTCATCAGATTTATCACCGACGCGATCGCGTACTTCAGCGCCAGCAATATCATCTTTGTCTCCATCCTCTGTAATCACAGAGACTCTATCCATGTCAAAGCCGCTGTTTTTCAATTCATGTAACGCTTTTTCGATATCTCGGCGATTGGAGAATACACCGACACCACGTTTATGTACACCTACAACCATTATTTTTTCTCCTCAACAAAAATTAATTATTCACTAATTCATAGCTCCTAATAACCCTTATTAATACATATTTAGATTATTTTCTCATCAATCGATTGGAAGAATTTTTATCTCTATCATTAGACATAGACGCTTTTATATATTAAAGTTTAGTAAAAAATCTTAAGTATCAAATAAATAAATATTTTATAAAAATTTAGATATTAACTATTTTTATTTATCAAAATTTTTTCTAAATGATTAGCTTTGAAATTACTATATATATCTATTTGTTTTTCTTTGTTAAAAAGTAATACGAATATTTGTTTTTTGTAAAATACGACTTTTGGCAAACAAAGTTATTACCTAAGAAGGTGTGAGCTTATATAGCTGATAATTAAGCTGATAAATAGGTATTTAATTAAGTGCAAGTGAGAAAATCCTATGTTTCAAGGTGTTTTAACTCTTTGGGGATGGAACTGGCTGCCTTTTGGATTAGCGCCAATAACTTTAGCTCAGGAAGTACTAACTCCAGAAGAAGCATCACTTCTTTTTTCTGGGCCTAAATTCTTAGTGGCATTGGTGGCTGGGGTCTTAATGGCATTTGCCTTTCAATTGTTATTGACAAACTTTTCAGTTGCTGTAGGAATTTCATCTTGGGAAATTGACTCAGATTCTGATGAGGAATCAGAAAGTTTGGGTAGTAAAATTCGTGAAGTTCAAGCTAAAGTTGGGGCTTGGGCGTTGATAACCGTTAGCATTGCATTATTTATTGCTTGTTTTCTAGCGGTAAAACTTAGCTTAATTGAAAGTGCATTTCTCGGAGCAATTATCGGTGTAGTCATTTGGTCTAGCTATTTCTCACTGGTAATTTGGTTTGGTTCATCGGCAGTTGGTTCTTTAATTGGTTCTATCGCTAGTACTGTTACTTCTGGTTTTCAAGGTCTGATGGGGACAGCAACTGCTGGCATGGGTGCTAATGCTGCGAAAAAACAGTTACTTTCTACTGCTGAGGATATTACAGCCGCAGTTCGGCGGGAGTTAACTTCAGGTTTTGATCCTGAAGGTATTAGAAATACTCTCCAAAGTTCCTTAAGTTCTCTACAATTGCCAAAGCTGGATATCACAGAAATTCGTAGTCAATTTGACCAGCTTCTTAAAGATACAGATTTGCAATCTATTGCTAACAGCGATTTATTGAAAAACATTAATCGCCAAACATTAGTTGATTTGATCAGCAGTCGCACAGATTTATCTAAAGAAGATATCAATGGCATTACTGATCAATTCCAAGGTGCTTGGCAACAAGCTTTGAATCGCAAAAATCCCACAGAACAAGTAATTAATTTGCTTAAGTCTGCTACTCCCGAAGAACTGAATTCGGAGCAATTAGGTGAACGGCTTCAACAACTGGTTACAGTGGGAGGCGGTAATGGTAAGCAAAGCAATGGTGTGATGAAGCAAGCTATTCGATTTGGCTTGAGCGCCGCTGTACCAGCAGTGCTGGATCGGGTAAACCTTTCCAATATAGATGTAAGCAAAATTACAACTCAGTTGCAAAAGCTGAAAGAGAAAGTTCAAGATGTAGATGTCGATCAAATCACAGAACAACTCAAAAAGCTTAGAGAGCAAGCAACTGAGCAAGTGGCTGCAAGATTGCCTTTATCATCCGAAAACACAATCAAGCCAGATGTAGAAGACTATATATTGAATTCATTTCCTTGGCACTTTAACCGAATTACGCTAAGAGATGAATTTAAAGAAGTCATCTATGACGTGAATGCAGATCCTGCAACTGTGAAACGGCAGTTAGAAGAACTTAATCAAGAATATTTCGCCAACTTACTGAAGCAACGGGGTGATATTAGTGAAGCCAGAGTGAAAGAAATTTCCGAACAAATGGAAAGCGATCGCTCGGAAGTTTTAGAAACTGTAAAACAGGCTCAAGGAAAAGAAAAAGATCAAGATTTCCGCAGCCGCATCGAAGATTATCTGCGTTCAACTGGGAAAGAAGAACTCAACCCTGAAGGCATTGAACGCGATTTCGCCAAGTTGGTAGAAGATCCAGAAGCCGGGTTTGAAGATTTAAGTAGCCGCTTCGGGCAATTTAACCGCGACACTTTTGTACAATTGCTCCAACAGCGTCAAGATATTAACGAAGAAGAAGCTAATAATATTGTTAGTCAACTCGAACAAAACCGCGATAATATCTTGAATCGTGCCAGAGATTTGCAAGAACAAGCAAAAGCTAAAGCCGATGAACTGCGCCAAAGAGTAGAAGATTATCTGCGGAATACTAATAAAGACGAACTCAATCCTGAAAGTATCAAACGTGAGTTTAGAGTTTTATTGGAAGATCCGCAAGCCGGAATTAGCCTTTTGCGATCGCGCTTATCGCAATTCGACCGAGATACACTGGTACAATTGCTCAGTCAACGTCAAGATTTGAGCGAAGAACAGGTAAACCAAACTCTCGATCAGCTGCAAGCAGTCCGAGATAATATTTTGCAAGTACCGCAGCAAGCCAAAGAACAGTACGAAAAAACGACAAAAGCGATCGCTGAATATCTCCGCAATACTAATTTGGAAGAACTTAATCCAGAAGGTATTAGGAGCGATTTGGAAAAATTACTCGATGATCCTAAAGCGGGTGCATTAGCATTGCGCGATCGCTTATCTCAAGTTGATCGAGAAACCTTGGTTAAACTTGTGAGTCAGCGCGGAGACTTGAACCCAGAGCAAGTTAATCAGATTATTGATCGCGCTCAAGATGCGATTGGTGATATTGTGAGAGCGCCAAGACGTTTAGCCAAGCGTACCACTCAAGTAGCTTTAGATTTTGAAGCCAATCTTGAAAAATACCTGCAAAATACCAATAAAGAAGAACTCAACCCGGAAGGAATCAAACGCGATTTGCAATTGCTGCTGTCTTCTCCCCGCGCTGGAATTGGGAATTTAAGCGATCGCGCCTCCAAATTTGATCGTTCGACAATTGTGGCGCTGCTATCTCAACGGGAGGATATCTCAGAAGAGGAAGCTAACCGGATTGTGGATCAAATCGACTCGGTTCGCAGTTCGATAGTTGAACAATTCCAGCAGATTCAGCAGAGGGTGCAATCAGTGCTTGATGGAGTTTTTGGTAATGTTCGCAATTATTTAAACTCGCTGGATCGTTCGGAACTCAACTATGAAGGGATTAAGCAAGACTTTGCGAAAGTGTTCGACGATCCACAAGCTGGATTTGAAGCGTTGCGCGATCGCCTCAGTGAATTTGATCGTGACACCTTAGTTGCTGTGATCAGTTCTCGTGAGGATATTTCGGAGGCGGATGCTAACCGGATTATCAACCAAATAGAAGCGGCGCGAGATGGCGTACTGCAACGAGCTGAACGCATCCAGAAAGAAACCCAAAAACGCCTGAAAGCGATCCAACACCAAGCTAAAAAGCAAGCCCAAGAAACCAAAAAAACCGTTGCAAATGCGGCTTGGTGGTTATTGGGGACAGCATTAACTTCCCTTGCAGCTAGTGCGATCGCTGGTGCGATCGCTGTTACAGGTATAAATCTACCTGGGTAAACTATAATACCTTGGGTTGAGAAGAATAGTAGGTTGGGTTGAGCAACAGCGAAACCCAACAAAGCCTAGTCCTAACGCACCGAAAATATAAGATGGTGCGTTAGCCTACGGAATAACACACTCTTGCATTACTAGGTTAACCAATGGCACTAAGAGAAAATCAAGCTTTTTGTAACCCGCGTAGGCGGGTTTTGTTTGTGTAGCGATGTCTACAAGACGCGATAAATCGCCGTCTCTTGCCTTAATCGAACCGTATTGATATCGGCAACTACAGAGGACAAACTGTTCAGATTGCTCATATCATAGGCTGATGTATAAATCTCTATCAGTCGATGTTAAATATTCAGTAAGAAATATAACGCAAATATGAAGACCTACATTTTAGCTACAGCCGCATTTTTAACCACAATCAGCTTGACAACAACCGTACAAGCAGCAAATTCTGAACACGTTAGACAGTTATTAGCAACTAAACAATGTCAAAACTGTGATTTAACTAGTGCAGGTTTAGTAATGGCTGACTTATCTGGAGCCAATTTGAGCGGTGCTAATCTTACAGGCGCTAACCTCAGCCGGGCAAACTTAAGCGGCGCAGATCTGCGCGGTGCAAACTTAAGTGGCGCTAGTTTATTTGGTGTTAACCTGAGCGAAGCTAGATTAAGTGGCGCAAATTTGGCGGGTGCTGATTTGAGAAATACATATCTAACAAATGCAGAATTAACTGGTGCTTACCTAAATGGCACTAACTTTCAAGGCGCAGTTGGTATACCATCACAAATTGCTTCACCAGAAGATTTTTACGCTTGGGGTGTAGCAGAAGCCCAAAAAGGCAACCAACAGCAAGCAATTAGTTATTTTAATCAAGCGATCGCTATTAAACCAGAATATGCAGGTGCTTATTTAGCTCGTGGTGTCGCCCGCTACCAAATATTGGATAGACAAAGTGCATTCCAAGATGCCCAAGTTGCTGAAAAATTGTTTACATCCCAAAACAATAACCCTGGAACGCAAACAGCCCAAGCTTTTATCAAAGAACTACAAACACCGGTAAATGAGAAAGTAAGCACTGGTAAACCTAGTTTCATTGACTTTTTAGGAAGTCTTGGCTCAGTCTTGCTCCAGTTTTTACCTTTTTAAGTGCTGAGTTCTGACGGGAGAGTTGCAAGAACAGGAGAGATAATAACTAATGACTAATGACTAATAATTAATAATGAGTTTATCCAATGAATTGTGGGCAGCAAATCAAGATTTAGCTAAAGCTTGCCTAGATCATCCTTTCGTTCAAGGCATTGGCGATGGTACTCTTGAGCAAGTGAAATTTGCATACTACGTAGGGCAAGATGCTTTTTTCTTAGAAGCTTTTGCCCGTGCGTACAGTATCGCCGCAGCTAAAGCACCAGACTGGTTAGGTTTCACCACATTTCATAACTTAGCTAGTGAAGTTTTAAAAGAACTGCAACTGCATAGTGGCTATGCTTACCAGTGGGGAGTCAATTTGCATTTTGTAGAACCTGCATCTGCTACCCGCCGCTATACTGACTTTTTATTAGCAACTGCTTGGACTGGAGATGTCGGTTTAACGGCTGCGGCGATGTCTCCCTGTATGCGTCTCTATGTCTTTTTAGGAGAACAGTTAGCTGATAATGGTATTCCTGATCATCAATATGCAGACTGGATTCGGACTTACAGCAGCACAGACTTTCAACCATTGGCACAACAATTAGAAAATTTGGTTGACAATTGTGCTACCACCAATTCTGTTGTCCATTCAACCTACCGTTATGCGATGTTTTGTGAGCGTGACTTTTTTCAGGCTGCGTGGATTTTAGAGCCGTCTGCTTAATATAGCAATCCTATTTGAGTTGTGAAAACGATCGCACCGCCCATACATGAGAAAATCAGATAATACAATCGCAATACAAGCGATGATGGCACCCAAGGAAAAGATGTCAGAAAATTTGAGAAGCCAAGTTGTGACGCAAGGCGTGCAGCGATCGCCAAATCGAGCTATGCTGCGGGCAGTTGGTTTTAAAGATGAAGATTTCAATAAAGCGATTGTGGGCATTGCCAATGCCTATAGTACGATTACTCCCTGTAATATGGGGATAAATCTACTAGCACAGAGGGCAGAGGTTGGGATTAAAACCGCCGGGGCGATGCCGCAAGTGTTCGGCACGATTACCATTAGCGATGGGATTTCGATGGGAACTGAAGGGATGAAATATTCCCTAGTGTCGCGGGAAGTAATTGCTGACTCCATTGAAACCGTCTGTACTGGGCAAAGTATGGATGGTGTGCTGGCTATTGGCGGTTGTGATAAAAATATGCCAGGGGCAATGCTGGCGATGGCGCGGATGAATATCCCTGCTATCTTTGTTTACGGTGGCACAATTAAACCCGGTCATTACAACGGACGTGATTTAACTGTTGTCAGTTCTTTTGAAGCCGTTGGGCAACACAGTGCTGGAAAAATTGACGATAAGGAACTATTAGAAGTTGAAAGTCGGGCTTGTCCTGGTGCGGGTTCTTGTGGGGGAATGTTCACGGCTAACACCATGTCTTCAGCATTTGAAGCAATGGGAATGAGTTTGCCCTATTCTTCGACAATGGCAGCCGAAGATGCCGAAAAAGCCGACAGTACAGAAAAATCAGCGCTTGTCTTAGTCGAAGCTATTCGCAAACAAATCTTACCCCGGCAAATTATCACCCGCAAATCTATTGAGAATG
The DNA here is from genome assembly GCA_038249935.1 of Chroococcales cyanobacterium. Classification (GTDB taxonomy): domain Bacteria; phylum Cyanobacteriota; class Cyanobacteriia; order Cyanobacteriales; family Nostocaceae; genus Nostoc. The sequence goes on along the minus strand of JBBSCU010000077.1, from coordinate 10,757 downwards.
CCATTTCTCTGATTATGGCGGTGGGTGGTTCGACGAATGCAGTATTGCATTTTTTAGCGATCGCTCGTGCCGCTGATGTAAAGTTGACTTTGGACGACTTTGAAACTATCCGCGCCCGTGTCCCTGTCTTGTGTGATTTAAAACCAAGTGGTAAGTATGTAGCTACAGACTTACATAAAGTCGGTGGTATTCCCCAAGTCATGAAAATGCTGCTTGTGCATGATTTACTACATGGAGATAGTCTTACCATTAGCGGTCAAACAATTGCAGAGATATTAGCAGATATACCAGAAGAACCCTCTGCCAACCAAGATGTCATTCGTCCTTGGAATAACCCGATGTATCCCCAAGGACACTTGGCTATTCTCAAAGGCAATCTGGCAACAGAGGGGGCTGTAGCTAAAATTACCGGAGTTAAAAAGCCAGTAATTACTGGGCCGGCACGGGTATTTGAATCGGAAGAAGCCTCTTTAGAAGCAATTTTAGCGGGTAAGATTCAAGCTGGTGATATTCTGGTCATCCGCTACGAAGGGCCTAAGGGCGGCCCTGGAATGCGGGAAATGTTGGCTCCCACCTCGGCAATTATCGGCGCTGGGTTGGGTGATGATGTGGGATTAATTACCGACGGGCGGTTTTCTGGCGGTACTTACGGTATGGTGGTTGGTCATGTTGCGCCAGAAGCGGCAGTTGGGGGTGCGATCGCTCTTGTACAAGAAGGTGATAGTATTACCATTGACGCACCTGCTCGCTTATTGCAGTTAAATGTATCTGAGTCAGAATTAGCTCATCGTCGTGCTAATTGGCAACCTCCCACACCACGTTACACTAAAGGCGTGTTGGCGAAATATGCCAAGTTGGTATCTTCTAGTAGTATTGGTGCTGTGACAGATTTGGATTTATTTTAAGACAAAGTTCTTGATTTTGTACAAGAGGCTGTGACTTGGAGATTTAGGAGCCAGAAGTAATAATATTCTGGCTTCTAATTCATTTGAAAATCTGGCGTTGCTGAGGGGAAATATGGATTTGTATCACGCAGAGTCGCAGAGTCGCAGAGAGTAAGAGTTCAGCAACGCCGCACTTTACTCTTTGGTCAAGTCGTCAGAAAAACGCTGCTGTCTTGGAATTTTGCGATAGTGATGTAGTTGATTGGTAGTAATTGGCTGTTGCTTTTGAGTAGCGGTATCTGTCCAACCTAAATCTTTGAGGATTCTCCGGGCTGCAACTTCACCTGTTCTACAACCGCCTTCCATATACCCTTGGTAGGATAGGGAGCAGTGTTCGCCAGCAAAAAATAGATTGCCTACACGTTTTTGTTCAGCTCCAGCTATGCTCGTCCATTGTCCGACTAAATAGCAAGCATAGGAGCCTCGCGTATACTGCTCTCCAGGCCAATAGGCGCGAATAGCTTGGTCTTGATACACATTTTTGATTCCAGGGAAAATCTGATTTAATTGTGGTAAAAGTATTTGGGCTTGAGATTCTGCTGAACCCTTGCCCAAAGATAAACCATGTTCACCACCAGTAAAGTTAGTTATCAGACCTTTGGAGCTTTTTTGGTAGCGACTGGATTCCCAAGTGGCTTGAAAGCCTGTATCAGTAAATGTTGATGCTGTTGAGTTATATTTAGTGCGCCACAATTTTTGTTGATAGGCTGTAATTAATTTGGCATTTGTACCATATCCTAATTCGGCGATCGCTTTCTTCTTAATTGCTGGTAAATTGACATTCAACTTCACTAAACGCAATGTACTAAAGGGCAATGTCAACAAAATTCTTTCATAAGTACGATCAAATTTTTTGTAACCAGATCGTAAACTAACTCGATAGCGCCCATCAGGACGGATAGTGATAGCTTCTAACTCTGTTTCAGTTTCTATAACATTTGCTAAAGAATTCGCTAGTAGACGGGGTACTTGAGCGTTACCACCACGAATAGTATAACGTTCGTCACTTTCGCCGTATACTGAAAATGTATCAGTGTTAGTACCAATTAAAAACAGTAGATTCAAACAGGATTGTTCTTCTGGTTCTCGACCATATTCGGTAGTATAAGCAAGCTCCAGCATCTCCTGTAGAATTGGATTAATTTTTCCTTGCTCTAAATACTGTGTAATCGAGGTATTATCTAAAGCGATCGCTGCCTGATTGTGAGAGCGATAGGTTACATCTCCATCACCAATAGCAGCTAAATCTTGCTCAATCTTCTCTGCTAAAGGTATGAAGTAAGTAATAATTTCTGATTCGGGAATTTTGCGCCCTTGAAAGTACCATGTTTCTGGCACTAATCCCTTATCCGCAGCCAGTAAATCGGCTGTTTCTAAACCAAGTTCTTGAGCAAGCGATCGCAACTTGGTATGATCTGTATCGATAAATTCGCCACCCAGTTCCACAGTTACGCCAGTACCTGCTGCATTGGCTAAACTCCGTATCCTACCACCGACACGGTTTCTAGCCTCAATCACGTCCACAGGAACCCCAGCTTGCCGTAAGCGATAGGCAGCAGTCAAACCAGCAATTCCCGCACCCACTACTAGCACTTTGGGAATGGTAGCGAAAGCCGTAGAATCACGTCCATTATGCCAGGTAGCCGTAGCGATCGCACTTGCTAATCCCAAACCTCCATAAAGTAAACGGCGACGAGTAGTTCTTTGTTGTAAAATGTCAACTATCTCATCTGTGGGAATACCAGTTTTTATCGATGCCCTCGCAATTTTATAAGCGCGTTGCAAAGATATCATTAATGCAGACCTAGCCATTGAATGCACCTTATATTATTGCTAATTATCAAATACTATTAATAATCGCAGGTTTAGATGAGTTTTTTGATAAAGTAATGAAATTGAAACATGAAGTAATTAAATTAAAATTATAAAGTAATTAAATTCCAATATGAAAATTAATCAAATTCCTCCTGGAAGCTTTGGTCTACCTATATTAGGTGAAACACTTTCCTTTGTTTTTGACCGCGACTTTGCCAAAAAGCGCTATCGCCAGTACGGGCCTATCTTCAAAACTCATCTTCTTGGCAAACCAACTGTAGTAATGGCAGGGCCGGAGGCGTTAGAGTTCATTTTGTCCAGCCATATAGAGAATTTTTCTTGGCGCGAAGGATGGCCTGATAATTTTAAGACATTGTTGGGTGAATCACTTTTTCTGCAAGATGGAGAGGAACACCGCAGAAACCGCCGCTTGATGATGCCAGCGTTGCATGGCCCAGCATTGGCGAATTATGTCGCCACAATGGAAGATATCACACGTAGTTATCTGCAAAAGTGGGAGAAGAAACAGGAGTTTACCTGGTTCCAAGAGTTTAAACAACTTACCTTTGATATTGCCAGTCAATTGTTATTGGGTACGCGTCCTGGCCCCGAATGTGTCCGCCTGAGTCAGTTGTTTACAACCCTAACAAATGGACTGTTTGCTATTAATCCGTTGCCCTTACCATTTACTACATTTGGTAAAGCTATCGCTGCTCGCAACCAGATTTTAGAGCATCTAACTCAAGTTGTCAGAGAACGTCAGCAGAACCCAACTAAAGACGTTCTCAGTTTGTTAATACAAGCTAAAGATGAAGATGGTAATAGCTTAAGTGAAAAAGAAATCATCTCCCAAGCAGTACTATTACTCTTTGCTGGACATGAAACGACTACTTCAATGCTGACTTGGTTATGTGTAGAATTAGCCCGTCATCCAGAAGTGCTGGAAAAAGCCAGAGAAGAACAATTACAACTTGCAACTAAAGGTGATTTAGATTTAGAACAATTAGGCAAAATGCCTTATTTAGAGCAAGTTTTGTGGGAAGTTGAAAGATTGCATCAACCTGTCGGAGGTGGATTTCGTGGTGTGATTAAAGAATTTGAATTTAATGGCTTTCATGTTCCTGCTGGTTGGAAACTACTTTATTCAATTGTGATAACTCATAGTCTACAAGAAATTTACTCCCAACCAGAGCGTTTTGATCCAGAGCGTTTCAGTCCCCAGCGCCAAGAACACAAAAAATATCCTTTTAGTTTAGTTGGTTTTGGTGGTGGGCCACGCATCTGTATTGGCATAGCTTTTGCCAAAATGGAAATGAAGATTGTTGCTGCAAATCTTCTACGCAGCTATCATTGGGAGATATTGCCCAATCAAAGTTTAGAAACAGTTATGGTTCCCACAAATCGCCCCAAAGATGGGTTGCGAGTTCGATTTCAGCCCCAGTGAAATATTTTATGGCACCTCAAATAGACATACATTTTCCTAAGGAAGTTTTGCAACGCTTGCAAAATGCGAAAGATTTTGTAAACGAAAGTGTTAACTCTCTAACTAATTCAGCACAACAAGTTGGGGAGTCTTTGAAGGCAACAGCAAGTACAACGACAGATAAGGCAATTGATACAGTTACGACAAGCTTAGAACAAACTTGGCAAACGGCTGAACAATTTAATAGTACAACATCCCAAGCAGTTAAAGAAGCATTGGCATCTTCTGTGAGCAATTGGCTGATACAACATCCAGTATTTTTTAAGTTAGTTCAAATACTAGGTTGGGCAGCTAATCACCCAATTATCAGTTTAGTGATTTTGCTGTTTGCACTTGCTATACTTGGGAGCGTTATCAAAGCAATCATCCGTTTAATTGGGACAGCTAGTTGGTCAATACTCCAAGTTCCGATAAAATTACTTCAGGCTTTAGTTAAAGTTAGCTTTTTATCCTTAACTAAAGTTGGTGGTTTTGCCGTTCAAAAAATAACCGACGCTCAAACAATTGATAACCTGCCAGTTTTGCTACCTGAAAACTTTCAAACAAATAAACAACAAAGATTGGTAAAAATTTCTAATCGTTTAGAAGCAATTCAAAAGGAACAGTATGAGCTTTTACAAGAAGCAGCAGACTTGATTGCTTCCGATAAAATCGAGATAAAAATACCAGAAACTAAATCGGTAATAAGCATTGAATCACATCTTAGCTGAGTTCGACGGTAGAACCGGAGGCAACAATACTGCCTTTTTGCATAGCGGGATATTTCTTGGCATATTCCAGTGCCATAGGATCAACTAAACATATAGGAATCCGGTTTGATTTCTGAAAATATACGTAGGATGTGTTAGCGACAGCGTAACGCATCAAACCCTTAATAATAGTGCGTTACGAACTCCGTTCTAACACACTCTACAATACCTAATTTTGTTCAAAAATCAAATAATAATCCTATAGACCAGCAGCGCTTTGTTCAGAGACAATAGAAAAAGCCCATATAATATTATCGATTTAGTTATGACGACTACACTTGCATCTGCTGTTAAACCAAGAGCCGAAGATAGTTTTGCCATTACTTTTGCACCGTTGTCTCTTGAAGAAATCTACACCAAGTCTAATGATCCAGCCAACGGTGCTGTAGTTGTGATGAGTGGGATGGTTCGCAATCAAACCGATGGTAAACCTGTGGTTGCCCTAGAGTATCAAGCTTACGAACCGATGGCATTACAAGTATTTTATCAAATTGCTGCTGATATTCGCTTATCTACGCCTGATGTGAATCGAGTGGTGATTTACCATCGCACAGGACGTTTGCAAGTTGGGGAAATTAGCGTTTTAGTAGCAGTGGGTTGTCCTCATCGGAGTGAAGCATTTGAAGCTTGCCAGTATGCTATTGATACCCTTAAACACAATGCCCCTATATGGAAGAAAGAACATTGGGAAGATGGTTCTAGCCGTTGGGTGAGTATTGGTGCTTGTGAAAAGTTAGAAGAAAATTGTTAAATTGTTTAGCACACATCTCCTGAACTCGGCGTTGAAATTTTGTTCATTTCGCCAAACTTGGGACTCCACCAGCCTTTGGGTGTACTGAAGTAAGCTACATCTTGATGTTTTTTATCCTTCCAAGACTCTTTGACAGAACACCGCAGCATTGTTTTGCTCTGTCCATCTTTAGTATAGTTGTACTCTTCTAAGGGCTGTTTGCATACTGGGCAGGGGTACGATGTGATCTTTACCGGGGGCTTTTGGGGATTTTCACCAATAGCTGCCTTAGTCCGGGGTGGCTGCCAAGTTTTGTTGAGGTCACTCCAAAATAGGACAATATCCGCACACCCACTGATACATTTGAGGAAGAATTTCTTTTTGACCTTACTGCTGGGAATTTTGACTAGAAAATTATTGCAATCAGGGCAACGAGTTCTAGAAGTTTCATATTTGCGTTCAACAGCAGCAACCTTATTTGTCGGAGATGAATTGAAAACTAGAGTTTTAGCTTTCGCCAGCGCTGGTACAAAATAATTCTGGTTCCAGTTTATCAGGTAATGCTGCCACGGCTGTTTTCCTTGAGCGATCGCATCCAAAGCATCCTCCATCTTGGCGGTAAATTCCGCCTCTAGCAAATCCGGCAATGCCTTGAGCAAAAAAGCATCCACTTCTAATCCCAAGGCTGTGGGTTGCAGGTGGCCTTTTGTCTGCTGGACATAATCTCGCTTCTTCAAAGTAGAAATGGTAGGAGCATAAGTACTTGGGCGACCTATTCCTTTGCGCTCCATCAACTGTACAAGTTTTGGTTCACTGTAGCGGGGTGGTGGTTGTGTCTGTTTCTGCTCATGCTCGGCATTTTTCAGAGTCAACATCTGTCCCTGTTGCAAAAAAGGCAAAATTGCATCCTTGCTAAGATTATTCCAGTAACGAGCATAACCGAAAAACTCTACCACTTGTCCTCTAGCTTGCCACAGGAGCGAACCAGACTGAGTGATGATTTGAGTTTTACGAAGTTGGGCAGAGCGACACTGAGAGGCCATTGCTCGTTTCCAAATCATCACGTACAAGTTAAATTCATCACCAGGAAGTTCCCCTCGCAACTCGGTTGAAGCCCGAAATACGTCTGTTGGACGAATCGCTTCATGAGCTTCCTGAGCCGTTTTAACACTGCGATGATGAGCAACCTGCTGCGGCACATTCGGCGGATCATGCTGCTCTAACCATTGACGTGCACTGGTGCAAAACTCTGCACTCAACATTACTGAGTCTGTCCGCATATAGGTGATTAACCCTGCCTCATACAGCTTTTGGGCTAATATCATCGTCTTATCTGGAGCAAATTTCAGCTTTGAGCCAGCAGCTTGTTGAAGAGTTGAGGTTATAAAGGGTGGAGGTGGTTGGCGGTTAACAATCTTTCCCTCAAAGAGAATAACTTGATGAGGATAACGCCGTGCTTCTTCAACTAAGCGTGTTGCTTCCGCTTCTGAAAGAACACGTTTAGACTCTGGTGTTTCTGTGCTGCTACTTGCTGCGTCATCGTGAGTTTCCGTGGCTTGTTCTGGTGCATCTGAACGAGTATTTACTGTCCCGTGGTAGAAAGCTCGGAACCCTTCAACATAATCTACCCATACATTCCAGTAGTCTTGAGGGACAAAAGTCAGAATTTCTCTTTCTCGCTGACAAATCAGGTGTAATGTAGCGCTCTGAACTCTGCCAACACTCTTAGCGCCGTTGTTCAATGCCCAAACTAAGGGACTTCCCTTATAACCCACCAGCTTGTCTAGACAATCTCGGCATAATCCGGCTCCTACCAAGTTGAAATCAAGCTTTCTGGGATTTGCGATCGCTCCTCGAACCGCAGATGCCGTAATTTCTGTGTAAACGACTCGTTTCGGATCTCTCAGACCGAGTATTTCTTTAAGATGCCAAGCGATCGTCTCGCCTTCACGGTCTGAATCAGTTGCTAAGACAACTTCAGTTACTTGCTTAACAGCAGCCTTTAATTGTCCAATTGTTTCCTTTGCCCGTTGGTCACGCGGTACATAATTGCACCGTACACTATTGCCATCCATAGTAAAGCCCAGGGAATCTTCTCCCTGATCGCTGAGTTCTCGGATGTGTCCACAACTAGCACGCACAATCCACTCTGAACCGAGAATTTGACTGAGCTTTTTGACTTTGCCAGGAGATTCAACCACTAAAAGGCGTTTCGGCATGGCGCTTGTTTTCTGGATATTCTATAAAAGTAGGCAATTAACTCTTTATAGTACATTTTAGTATTTATGTACTATGATAAATCCGCTTTTATAGTCTAAGATACAAATTTTCAGTGCGATGCTTGGGTTGGGCTAGACTTAACATATTTTAAGCGAATCTTTTTTTTCAACCAGTAAACGGTTGTGTCCACTACAAATCAATCACCAAACCAGTAGAACGCTTAACTTTAACAGATTACGGGTTGACACTTTAGAGACTGGCTCAATATTTACTAATCTATGCGGAATTAATACCACCAACACTGAAGTTGATAGCAGCAATACAAACAAATTATGAGCAAAATTATGAACACAACCAAGAGATATTTTTTACCCCTTATTTTTGCGACAATTGTTGTCAGCCTCAGCAGTTGTAGTTCTAACCCCACCGCTAGTAATATTGACACTGGAACCCCATCCCCTACCACAACACCTACAAACAGGGCATTGTCTTCGACTCCCAGCCAGACTCCTAGCGTAGCTCAGTTGAGAGAAAAATCTCTCACTCAAGAATCTCCTAAGGAAAATACGCCTTCTTTGTCAACTTCTAAAACTGTCAATAGCAAAACTACCAACGTCACACTGTACACAAGTGATACCCAATGTCAAAAACTAATTCCAGAAAAGGTTTCAGTACCAGCCGAGGAGCCAGTAACAAACGTAGTTGGTAAAATCATTGAGAAACGGGATACAAGCGACTTTAGCTTATCTGGGTATCGTGTCAACATCAAAAATGGGATTGCTACAGTTGATTTGCGAATATCTCCTGAATCAAAGCGGCAAATAGCTTCTCTTTCTAGTTGTGAACAGTTTGCTTTGTTTGGCAGTGTCCGCAAAACTCTGACAAGTAATGCTCAATGGAATATTAAAGAGGTTCGCTTCACCGAGCGAGGTCAGGATATTGTTCTTTAAGTGACACAAAGTTTCAAACTCTGGATGTTCATTAGTGGGTATTGGGGAGAATTATTCCCAATACCCATTCTCTTACAGATTACTTTCAATCAACTGGCGATATTCGCTCTTTTGCTTCACACCTTTAACTTCCTTCACCATCTCCTGATTTTTGAATAATTGAACCGTTGGCGTTCCTGTCACACCAGCATTTGCAGCAATATCTCGGTCTTTGTCGATGTCAATTTCTACAAAATGAATTTTGCTGTCAAATTCATCCACCACTTTATTTAAAATTGGTTTCAGGGTATGGCAAGGGCCGCAGCCAGGAGAGACGTATTTAACAAGGATTAAGCGATCGCTTTCATGGAATAATTTCCGTAAAGCATAACCTCCATCATGGCGCGTCGTATTCAAATTAAATCCAGCTTCTTCCTCAGCTTCAGTCTTTTTGGTTGGCTGATGTTCTAATTCATTATCTGCTGTTTCTAGTTGTTGATGGAATTCTTGAATTAAGCTAGTAGATGACAACCAACGTTCTGCTAACATCGCCGCCATACAGCCAGTACCCGCAGCCGTAATTGCTTGCCGAAACTCGTGATCTTGGACATCGCCAGCAGCAAAAACGCCCTCTACACTGGTTTCTACAGTACCATGCTTAGTGGCAACATAACCTACCTCATCCAGTTCTAATTGCCCCTTAAATAAAGAAGTATTGGGAGTGTGGCCAACGGCGTAGAATAAACCTTTAGCGTGCAGTTTGCTTTCTTCACCAGTTTTAGTATTGCGGATTTTCACTCCTTCCATGTGACCATTACCGAAGATATCCACGGCTTCTGTGTTCCAATGCACCTGGATTTTTGGATTGCTCAAAACCCTGTCTTGCATGGCTTTAGAAGCCCGCATTTTATCAGTGCGTACCAACATATTTACCTTAGAACCGTATTTAGTGAGGTAAATTGACTCTTCCGCCGCCGAGTCGCCAGCACCAATTACAGCCAATTCTGCGCCGTGGAAAATTGGTGTTGCACCATCGCAAATTGCACAAGCGGAGATACCCCGACTCCAAAATTCATGTTCACTGGGTAAACCTAAACGCTTTGCTGTTGCACCAGTAGCAATGACGATGCTGTTGGTTTTAATTTCCCTTTCTTCTGAGCGGACAGTAAAGGGACGCTGACTCAAGTCAACTGAGATAACATCTTCAGTATATAGTTCAGCCCCCCAGCGCTCCGCCTGTGCCTTCATCTGATCCATCAGTTCCGGCCCGGTAATCCCTTGGGGAAACCCTGGAAAGTTCTCGACTTCCGTTGTTGTCATTAGTTGTCCACCAGGTAAACCCCCGGCTTGGAAACCTTCAAATACAACGGGTTTCAGGTTAGCTCGTCCGGCATAAATGGCGGCTGTATATCCTGCTGGCCCAGAACCGATAATTACTAAGTTTTCTACTGTGGGGTTAGTCATGACCATATCCAAACTCATAACGACTACGTTTAATATAGCATAACAAACTGTGATTGGCTACGTCATGGTGGAAGCGATGTCTGCGACGGGCTACGCCTACGCAAAATGCCTTACTATGCGCTCAATACTTGTCAAATATCCTCTTAACCGTTAAGCAGGGCTATTTCGTTCTAAACATAAACCGCCCAGAACTAAAGTTCCGGGCTAATAGCTAAAGTCCGTTTTAACGGACTATAACCCAATACGCTTGGATTAAGGCTAAAAACTAAAACTGGCGTAGGTTGGGTTGAGGAACGAAACTCAACATTATCAAGGGTTTGGTGCCGTACTCTCCTTGCTAACACAACGCCAGTTCGCTCAAGTCGGGAAACCCGCCCACACGACTGGCTCCCCTACATATCTTTTCAGAAATCAAACCGGATT
>JBBSCU010000076.1:0-20429 GCA_038249935.1 Chroococcales cyanobacterium | reverse complement strand
GCTTACGATCGCACTCACTTCCATTATCTCAATCTACCCACCCGCAATTACTTTCTCTACATTGGTCGCCAAGACCCATACAAAAACATCCAGCGACTCATCAGTGCTTTTGCGGCGTTACCTAACTGCAAAGACTATGAACTATGGTTAGCAGGACCCAGCGATCGCCGTTATACCCCAGTTTTACAAGCCCAAGTTGCAGAACTAGGTATAATTCATCAGGTGAAGTTCCTCGACTATATTCCTGAGGGCGAATTGCCAAAAATCATCAATCAAGCGATCGCTCTCGTTTTCCCAAGTCTCTGGGAGGGTTTTGGTTTACCCGTCCTCGAAGCAATGGCTTGTGGTACTCCTGTCATTACTTCCAATATCTCCTCCCTACCAGAAGTGACTGGCGATGCGGCGATTCTGATTAATCCCTACAATACAGGAGAAATTACAGAGGCGATGCAGGTTATTGCAACTGATTTAGAATTGCGATCGCGCCTTTCTAGCCAAGGTATCACTCACTCCCAACAATTCAGTTGGGAAAAAACCGGAAAAGCAACCGTCGAAGTCTTATCCCGTTACTTATAAAAGATAAACTAACGCCAAAATTTGAGATTTTGTGCAGATTCCAGATTATCTTGACTAATAACTCATAACTAATCCGAAATCCTGATGAAAGCACTAATTCTCTCCGGCGGTAAAGGTACACGCCTACGTCCCCTCACCTACAGCGGAGCAAAACAACTTGTACCAGTTGCTAATAAACCTGTTTTATGGTATGGCATTGAAGAAATGGTTGCTGCTGGTATTACTGATATTGGTATCATCATCAGCCCGGAAACTGGGGCAGAAGTCCAAGCGAAAACTGGAAATGGAGAATGCTTTGGAGCGAATATCACCTATATCATACAAGACCGGCCACTTGGACTTGCTCATGCCGTCCAAGTAGGTCGTCCCTTTTTAGGTGATTCTCCCTTTGTCATGTACTTGGGCGATAACCTGATTCAACTAGGTGAGTTACGTTACTTTCTGGAACAATTTAGCCAAAAACAGCCAGATGCTTTGATTCTCTTGCGTTCGGTTGCCAACCCTAGCGCCTTTGGTGTGGCTCAGGTAGATGAAACAGGACGGGTATTACAGTTAATTGAAAAACCCAAAGTTCCTCCTTCTAATTTGGCATTGGTGGGGGTTTATTTCTTTTCTCATATCATCTATGATGCGATCGCAAATATCCAACCTTCCACCAGAGGCGAGCTAGAAATCACTGATGCTATTCAATACCTAATTAATCAGGGAAAACAGGTTTTAGCCTACAATCTCCAAGGTTGGTGGTTAGATACTGGTAAAAAAGATGACTTATTAGAAGCCAACCGATTAATTCTCGACACCTATCTAACAGCATCAGTTGTCGGTGAAGTTGATACCCAAAGTCAGATTATTGGGCGAGTCCAAATCGGTGAAAAATCTAAAGTAATTAACTGCACAATTCGGGGGCCAGTAGTCATTGGTAGCAATTGTCATTTAGAAAACTGCTTTATTGGCCCTTATAGTAGCATTGCTAACAATGCCACCCTGATTGATACCGATTTAGAAAACAGTGTTATTTTAGAGGGTGCTAAAATTGCTGGAATTAATCAGCGAATCATTGATAGTGTGATTGGGCAACGGGCACAATTGACTCTTGCACCCCGTCGCCCTAAGGCTTTACGATTCTTAATTGGTGATGACTGTCAAATTGAACTAACGTGATTTATTTGTTAAAGATAGAAAAAGCCACGGTCGAAGTGTTACCCGACTAACTGTAAAATATAAGGATTAAATTACTCTCAAAATTCACACCGTGGCACATTACTCTAAATAATATTAATGAGCATTGTACATACCAAAATCCCCGAAGTTTTACAAATCGAACCACAAGTATTTGCAGACGATCGCGGTTTCTTTTTTGAAGCCTACAACCACCAAAAATTTAGTACAGAAAGTGGTATTATTACGAACTTTGTCCAAGATAACCACTCTTACTCGAAGCAAAACGTTCTGCGTGGATTGCACTACCAAATTCGACAACCTCAAGGTAAACTCATTCGTGCTGTTGTCGGCACTATCTTTGACGTAGCCGTAGATATTAGAAAAAGCTCTCCTACCTTTGGTAAATGTGTGGGTTCTGAACTCAGTGCTGAAAACAAACGTTTACTGTGGATACCACCAGGCTTTGCTCACGGCTTTCTCGTACTTTCAGAAATAGCCGAAGTTCTGTACAAAACTACAGATTACTACGCACCCGAAAGCGATCGCACAATTTTATGGAACGATCCAGATTTAGCTATAGATTGGCCTCTGACTGCGCCACCTATTTTATCAGCTAAAGACCAAGCGGGTAAAACTTTGAAAACTGCGGAAATATTTGATTAAACACTTTCAAAATAATCAGTCATGAGTAAATCAATTCTGCTGATTGGTAGCAATGGTCAAATTGGTCAAGAATTGCAACAAATCCTCCCATCCTACGGCAATATTATCTCAGTGGCACGCCCGACAGTAGACCTTACCCAGCCTGATACTCTTCGCAATGTTATCAGATCAAAGCAACCGCAAATCATCATTAACGCTGCTGCTTACACTGCTGTAGATAAAGCCGAAAGCGAACCCGAACTTGCTAGTGCGATTAATGCGATCGCACCTCTAATTATTGCCCAAGAAAGCCAAAAATTAGGAGCTTGTCTAATTCATCTTTCGACCGATTATGTTTTTGATGGCAATGGGTATAAACCTTACCAGGAAACCGACGCGACTAATCCCTTAAGTGTCTATGGTAAAACTAAACTCGCTGGCGAAGAAGCAATTCGGGAAACTTGCGCCCATCACCTCATCCTCCGCACTGCTTGGGTTTATGGAAACTTTGGCAAAAGCAATTTTGTCAAAACCATGCTGCGACTAGGTGCAGAACGTCAAGAAATTCGTGTCGTCGCCGATCAAATTGGTAGCCCCACTTGGGCGAAAGATATAGCCACAGTCATAGCCCAGATGATTTCCCAGTTAACCCCAGAAATTAACGGTATTTATCACTACACTAATAGCGGCGTTGCTAGCTGGTATGACTTTGCCGTTGCCATTTTTGAAGAAGCCCAAGAGTTAGGCTTCCCTTTGAAAGTTGAACGGATTATCCCGATTACAACCGCCGAATATCCGACATCAGCCCGTCGCCCTGCCTATTCTGTCCTTGCTTGTGAAAAAATTTCGGCAGTTGTCGGAACGTATTCCCCCCATTGGCGACAAAGACTTCGACAAATGCTCAGAGATTTTAAAATTGGGCATAGGGGATAGTCGTCATAAAATTCGCCATTATCTAATGACTAACCCTTAGCAAAACGTCGGACAGCAAATAAGCTCCCCATTAATCCTACAATTGCACCGAAACTCAAAAGAATCAGGGGCAATAATAAAATTTGTGTTGAAGTGAGTTGCACCCCGTTAGTGATAACTTGGATAAACTCAGGTTGATTGACTAGCAACTTGCTAAGAAACTGTTGAATCACAGAAATAAAACTCCAAGCGATCGCACCACCAACTAAACCAAAAGTAATTCCTTGTAAAATAAACGGGAGGTAAATCCAAGCGGAAGTTGCTCCCACTAATTGCATAATTTCAATTTCTTGGCGACGCGCCATGACAATTAGCCGAATTGTCGTGTTAGTAACAGCGATCGCTGTTAAGGTCAGAATAATTGTAATTGTTAAACTAATCCAGTTTAGACCTTGGTGCAACTGGGCAATCCTTTTAACTGCTTCATCTATATACTGCACCGTATCAACTCCCCGTAACTTAGCCAACTGTGTTGCTAAAGTTGGGACAACTTGGGAATTACGGGCTTTCACCTTGATCTCATCAACTAGAGGATTTTCACCTAACTGCTGCGTAGCACCTTCAATATCAGAAATTCTCATTTCCTTAACTAATTTAGTCCAAGCCTCCTCTTTAGTTATGGTTTGCATCGCCGCTACCTCTGGCATTTCTGCTAGGAGTAGCTCAATGCTTTCGATCCGCGTACCCGGTTCGAGATAAACTGAAACTTCTAGCTGGCTACCAAACTGGTAGAGGAGTTTTTCGACTTGCCAAGAGGTTTGCAAACTCAAGCCGAATAAAAACAATAACACCGTCACAGTACTCACAGCTGCCCAATTCATCCAACCTCCGCGCAGTAAACCGAGGAAAGTTTCTTTGAGTAAGTAGTCAAGTTTCGTCAGAGATTTAAACACACATTACCCCAGTCAGTAATTCGTAATTCGTAATTCATAGTTCCCAATTCCCCATTCTCTAGCTTGATAGAATTAAGGTAGTAGGAATTTTCACCATCTAGACTCATGCCCTCTGAAATTGCTGTAGAGAAAAAAAAGTTAAAAAACCCGCCTTTGGAACTTCATTATTTAGGCGATCGCGTGCTGCGTCAAGCTGCAAAGCGGATTTCTAAAGTTGATGACGAACTCCGCCAACTGGTGCGCGAAATGCTGCAAACTATGTACAGCAAAGATGGCATCGGTTTGGCTGCACCCCAAGTGGGAATTCATAAACAATTAATTGTTATCGATTTAGAACCAGAGAACCCAGCTAACCCGCCTTTGGTGTTGATTAACCCCACCATTAAACAAGTAAGCCGCGACATCTGCGTTGCCGAAGAAGGGTGTTTAAGCATTCCCAATGTATACCTGGATGTGAAGCGCCCCGAAGTGGTGGAAATTGCCTATAAAGACGAGTATGGCCGTCCCCGGACATTAAAGGCTAATGACCTTTTGGGACGCTGCATTCAGCACGAGATGGATCACCTCAACGGCGTGGTATTTGTAGATCGTGTGCAAAACTCCTTGACTTTGGCCCAGGAGCTATCTAAAAATGGCTTCTCGTATCAAGCGGTGAAACCAATAGCATAGGGGGCTAGTAGTGTATTTAACTCCAAAAAGCGGTTTATTTCTGGGTGGTGCTTGTGTAAGTGCGATCGCGGCTGTAGGTTCGATTTTTGAACTCAGTTACGGACAACCAGATTTTGGTTTCACAGCAACGGCGATTATCCTGGCGTTGAGCATTCCACTCACCGGATTATTTTTCTTTGCCGCAGTCAAGGACGCAAGGGCTAACATAAAGTAAGCATCAGGTACATAAAAAAGGTAAAGGGATGAAAAAAAAAGGCAAAATTCATTCTTTTACCTTTTATTTTTGCTCTGCATTAATATAACAATGCTGTCAACTCCCACTCAACTAATGCGACTGTCTCAAGGACAACTGAACTTACTAGAAGCTTGTCCGCGTAAATTTCAACACACCTACTTAGAACGACTCAATTCGCCCTCAAATCCAGAACAAGAAGAACGGCAAACTTTGGGTAGTCGTTTTCACTTGCTAATGCAGCAGCAAGAAATGGGTTTGCCAATTGATAGTTTCCTGCAAGCTGATGCTAAACTGCAAAGCTGGATGGCAGGTTTTACTGATGCAGCTCCAGAAATTTTAACGCCTGTATCTGATCACAAAACTTTCCGCGAAAGTGAACATTACCGCACCTTGCAAGTTCAAGACTATTTGCTCACAGTTGTCTATGATTTATTGATTGCAGATAACCAACAAGCGCAAATTCTCGACTGGAAAACTTATCCCAAACCACCTCATAAACGCAAGTTAGAATTAAACTGGCAAACACGGCTTTATCTATATGTGTTAGCTGAAACAAGCGACTATTTGCCAGAAAATATTTCGATGACTTATTGGTTTGTCCAATCTGAAGGCCAACCGCAAAATATTAAATTTAATTACAATAATGCTCAACATATACAAATAGCAAAGAAAGTTAATCAACTATTAAGCCAGTTAACTTATTGGTTAGAACGCTACCAAAATAACGAGCAGTTTCCTCAAGTTGTAGAGGGTAGCAAAACTTGTGATTATTGTCAGTTTGCCAAGCGGTGCGAGCGCACACCAGCTACACAAGAAGCAGTAAAAGACTCATTGCCAAATTTTGACAGCATTCAAGAAATTTCACTCAACCCCATAAATTAGAGAATATTTGTAAAATCCAATAGAGGTATAAAGAAATTTTACAACTTTCAAAGTTATGGCAAATTTTGATGAAACTGAAGCAATTTATGTCCGCGAATTAGGAATTGATGACATTGCTCCCGTTTACCACTTGGGAGAAGGGTTATTTACCAGCGATTTATATCCTTATTTATACCGCACCTGGGACGAATGGGAGGTAATTGGACTTTACAACACCGATCCAGAATATTGCCTTGTTGCCGAAACAGAGGGAGAATTAGCCGGATTTATTTTGGGAACCATCATCACCAAAGCATCTTGGACTTACGGTTACATTTTGTGGCTAGGAGTTAATCCCAAGTTTCAGCGTCGGGGAGTAGCAGATAAGTTGGTTGATAAAGTCGTCGCCCGGATGATTGAAGATGGAGCGCGGTTTATGCTCGTAGACACTGATCCCACTAATACTTCAGCATTAAAGTTTTTTAACCGCAAAGGTTTTGGTAATATCCGCCAACATATTTTCTTGTCGATGAATTTAAGCAAGCACGACTATTATGGCAGACTGATTGATTACGAACATCAAAAAGCTGAAAGAGCAGGTTATAGGCGATCTCGTCCGGCGATTCGCGTCCGTAAACCTGATAGTGCTGCTAATGAAGTAGTCCTCAATCCCCTAGTGAATGAATTTCAGACGACCGAGGAGCAATCTCCGATCTAACAAAAGTTATGAGTTACTAAATTTTAACTACATAAACACGCAAAACCATTTAGTGAATTTACCTTGATGAAAAAGGTTTAACCCAACCAAGTTTAATCGCAACATCGAGAGCGAACGCACCGATTCCAAACCATAATAAACTTTCAAAAGCCAACACTAAAAAAGGCCAAATTGTGCTGGGAGAATTCCACCCAAGTTCTATCTGAGTTAATCCGCGCACTAAGCCAAAAGCCAGCACACCGCCAGCTTTGAGTTGAGGATTTTGATCTGAGCGGATGATATAGCGGTAGGTGACACCAAATAGGAAACCAGTAAAAGTTGCGATCGCACCACTTACCAACAAGTGCCAGTTAACATCACTTTGCAGACTTGCGAGTGTCTGAAAATACCTTGCTAGTACTAAAGTATTCACAAGATTGGCGAACGCAAAAGCAAAACACACAGAGAAACCCCCAATTGTTCCAGCTTTGAGGGATTCTAGGCGTTCTGCCATCAGTTGAATATCTGAAGTTTCGTTCATTTTAGATATTGATTGGGCATTGGTTCTTCTCCTTATCTTCCACTCCCAATGCCCACTTCCCAGTATGATAAATATTAGAAACCCTTTGTAATTATTTGAAAAGTGGGACTATGGAGATTTTGACACTAGGCTGGGTATCACTGTTAGTTGTGTTCACTTGGTCAATTGCAATGGTAGTCTGGGGACGTAACGGACTGTAGAGGTATGGTGGAAAATCCATTCTTGAGTATTTTGACTTTAGTTGCCGTAGTGCTGCTCGTAGTAGTCACTGGTGGTATCGGTTATTTGACCCTGGCAGATTGGCGCGATCGCCTCCGCCAAGATGAAGAAAAACGCAACACCCGCAGTACCCGCAGCAACACTCCCAAGCGGCGATAATTCCCTCGTGGTTAAAAATGTTTTTGTAGGGACACAATAATAAATATTGTGCCCCTACACTATATTTATTTGGTATTTAAAGAAAATAATTGTTACTTTTCGACTCTCTAGGGGAATCATGAAATATAAGACTTTCAATATTTAAAATCCCCTTGGGAATGGAAAACGCCTCTAATATTCAACCTATACAACCAAATTCAGAGCAGCCAGAATCTCATTCAGATATGACATTCTCCCTGCCTCAGAATGAGCAACAAAAAGCCTTGTCTGGAGTTATTGCCCGTATTCGGGAGTCTCTAGATATAGAAACCATCTTTAAAATTACGGTTACAGAAGTACGCCAACTTTTGAAAGCTGATCGGGTTACTGTGTATTGTTTTTATCCCGAATTGGGATGGGAAGGGGAATTTATTTTTGAAGATGTGAGAGCAGAATGGGGTTCAGTATTAGCAGCCAAACTGCCTGATCAATGCTTTGCTGCCGAGTTTGCAGAATTATATCAGCAAGGTCTAATTACAGCAATGGCTGATATATATCAACCTAATGTTAGTGATTGTCACGTCCAGATGCTAGAAAGATTTCAGGTACGTGCCAATATAGCTGCCCCCTTGATGAAAGGTAAAGATTTATGGGGATTGCTGTGTATTCACCATTGTAGTAATCCTCGTGAATGGGAAGCATCAGAAATTGAGTTTGTGCAATTAATTGCCGAGCATCTGGGAGTTGCCTTGCAGCAAGCAGATTACCTAGAACAAGTGAAATTACAATCAGCCCAACTAGCACAAATAAAAGCTAGTGAAAAAACAGCAGAATGGCAGAAAACCATAGCTAGAACCATTGAGAAAGTTCGCCAGTCTCTAAATTTGGAAAGCATTTTCTGCATAAGCACCACAGAACTTAGACAAGTGCTGAATGCTGACCGGGTGGCTATCTATCGCTTCAATGCAGATTGGAGTGGTGAATTTGTATTTGAATCAGTGGCAGAAGGTTGGTCTTACCTAATCCAAGAGCAATTGCTGCGACCAGAATTGAATGAAAACGTCAGCGAATGTAGCGTTAAAGATTTAGCTACACCCCCATTAGTTGATACTTACTTACAAGATACAAAGGGTGGCCGCTTCACCAAATGTGAATTATACCGTATTTGTAATGATATTTACAGTGCAGGTTTTAGCGATTGTTACATTAAGGTATTAGAGAGCTATCAGGCAAAAGCTTATGTGATTCTGGCTATTTACCACGGTCAAAAGCTTTGGGGCTTGCTAGCAGTATATCAGAACAGCAAAATTCGTGATTGGCAGGAAGATGAAATCTACTTGCTTACCCAAGTTGGCATTCAACTAGGCGTAGCTTTGCAGCAAGCGGAATTCTTACAACAAACACAAATTCAAGCCGCAGAGATTAGCAAAGCGGCAGAACGACAAAGGGCATTGGCGAACACTGTAGAAAAAATTCGTCAGTCTTTAGATATTGACATTATCTTTAATGCCACTACTCAAGAAGTCCGACGGCTATTAGAAGTGGAACGAGTAGCAATTTATCGCTTCTATCCTGATGGGAGTGGCGAATTTGTTGCTGATTCCATTGTTGATGGCTGGATGCCAATGCTTAAGTCGCAGCCGATAACGGAACGCATTCTTATGCAAGAAAAGCAAACAAGCAAGAAGAAGTATCCACGTAATGAAGTTTTTGTGCCAATTTCTCAGGGCGAAAAGCTGTGGGGATTGTTAGTAGCTTATCAAAACTCCCAGCCCCGTTATTGGCAAGATGAGGAAATCAACTTGCTAGCACAAGTTGGTGTCCAATTGGGGGTGGCGTTACAGCAAGCTGAGTCGTTGAAACAGGTGCAGGTGCAAGCCCAAAAACTATCTAAAGCCGCCGAACGAGAACGCAAAGCAGCCCAAAGGGAGAAGGCGTTAGCAGCAACGGTGGAGAAAATTCGCCAGTCTCTTGATATCGACACCATCTTTGCCACCAGTACAGAAGAAGTGCGGCGGCTATTGGAAGTTGACAGAGTAACAATCTATCAATTCCGGGCTGATTGGAGTGGCGAATTTGTTGCTGAGTCTTTAGCCCAAGGTTGGACACCAGTAAGGAAAATTGTACCTGCCATCGCAAGTAATTACTTACAAGAAACCCAAGGCGGAGATTTTACTAATGGTAAAGCTCTTGTGATTAAGGATACTTATAGCCCTGATAATTCTATTCCTTATATTGCCCTAATCGAGCTAATGGAGGCTATGGCATATATGATTGTGCCGATTTTTCAGGGTGAGAAACTTTGGGGATTACTAGCAGCTTATCAAAATATTAAACCCCGTGATTGGCAAGAGGATGAGGTAGATTTGCTGATGCAGATTGGTACTCAATTAGGAGTAGGACTTCAGCAAGCAGAATTACTCGAACAAACTCAACGTCAAAAAGAAGAGCTTACCCTGACTCTTAAAGAATTACAGAACACTCAGAGCCAGTTGATTCAAAGTGAGAAAATGGCAGGTTTAGGGCAGTTAGTTGCTGGTGTAGCACATGAAATTAACAATCCAATTAGTTTTATCTACGGCAACATGACTTATGTTACCGAACATACCGAAAATTTATTTAAATTACTGCACCTCTATCAGAAACAGTATCCCATTACAACAGAAGAAATTCAAAAGGAAGCAGCAGCACTAGATTTAGATTACATTAGTGACGACTTGCCCAAAATTCTTACTTCAATGAAAATGGGGGCAGATCGGATCTCTCAATTAGTATTGTCGTTACGAAGTTTTTCTCGCCTTGATGAAGCAGGAATGAAGCCTGTTGACCTTCATGAAGGCATCGACAGTGCTTTGCTAATTTTACAACATCGACTGCAACCAGAGACTAATTCTTTTGCTATTGAGGTAATTAAAGAATATGGTAAATTACCCCCGGTAGTCTGCTATGCAGCCCAGATAAATCAGGTGTTTATGAATATTCTCAACAATGCTATTGATGCACTGGAACACTCAAAGAAAGCTGGAAAAATAATTGACAATCCTAAAATTTGGATTCATACAGAAGCTAAAGAAGGGAATACTATTCTGATTTGCATTTCTGACAATGGTTGTGGAATTTCAGAGATGATGCGATCGCGCATTTTTGAACCTTTCTTTACCACCAAGCAACCAGGTCAAGGTATTGGTTTAGGGCTATCTATTAGCTATCAAATTATTGTACAAAAACACGGCGGTAATATCAAGTGTGTTTCTGAACCTGATAACGGCTGTGAGTTATGGATAGAAATTCCGATAAAACCCTTGGTTAGCTAATAAAAATTAACATAAGCCCCAAAGCCCTCATGTAGAGACGCGATTTATAGCGTCTTCAAAGATTAATTGTCTACACCAATAACTCAGTCCATTTTAGAGGTTGTTTGAAAAGTGATTCTCTGTGATCTTAGGCACTTATTGATCCCCCCTAGCCCCCCTTAAAAAAGGGGGAACCGGAATCAAAGTCCCCCTTTTTAAGGGGGATTTAGGGGGATCTACAACGTTTTGCTACCAACAAGAAGACTTTTCAAACATCCTCTTAGATGATGTCCGTCAAATCACCCATAATAAGCAGTTTTTAGTGGGGATTTCAGCCCCCAAAGCCAGGACTAAAGTCCTTACTACGAACGAACATTATTTTCACTTATATTCAAATGTTTGAGAATCAACGAGCAAACATCTGTCGCCTGAATTAAGTTTTGATCAATTAGGTGAGTTTGATGGGTGATAAATACAGGGCTTTCAGCTGGAGAAGTGGTAATGTGACCGTGAGAACCACGGACTAGGGAAGCATCCAGAGGAATCACATCCATTAAATAGCGAAAACCGAGTTGTTTCTTCAGTAGCTTGAGAGCAATTTTTCCTTGAGGAAATTTCATCTGCGGATCAAGGAAAAGTTCTACAGGATCGTAACCAGGCTTGCGGTGAATATCTACAGTTCTAGCGAAATCAGGCGCTTTCGCATCAACGAGAAAGTAATGCTTGCGCTTCTGGTAAAGGAGACTTAGCGCAAGCTAACGCTGCTGCTTCTTGCTCGGCTATATCCCCATTAGTCAGCACTTTTTCTAAATCTGCAATGATTGCGGTATTGGCAAACTCTCCCACAGTTCGCCGAAGTTCTGGCGTTACTGAGCGTTTAGCTGCCCAACGTTCGTGTGCGTAGTTTACCAACATCTTCGCCAACTCTGGATTAGCCCGACGATCCCCCAAATTAGATGCAATGGACTGCTGACAAACACAGCCTTCAGCACTATCTGATTCCAGGCAGCATTATCTAAATAATCTGCCGGATAAGGGAGACACAAAGAAAAATGTCTCCCCACTCTCCTACTCCCTATCGCCTCTCATACTTTGCACTACGACAACTAAGATGCCGATAAATCCGAAGATTGGGAGTGCGATCGCCCAAAATGGTAAATTTTGAGATTCGCTCTCTACTAAATCACCATTGACATTTCGCAGGTTTCGTGAGTTCTGTGTAGACACACCTGCCACAGTAACTTCAAATTTTAACTCAAAGGGTTTGAATCTTGCCCCAGAAATTGGTTTACCATTCAGTTGCAACTCATAAATACCTGGCTTGGGAAAGACAATATCTGCACCTGGAATGCCTTGATAGCGTTCAGCTGCCACAGCTTCTAACTGCGGTTCTAACAGTGGTGGCTCTCCATCTGCATAAGGTTGGGCATAAACAGACAACCGACAATTACACTGTTCCAGGGGAATCACCTTTCCACCTCTGCGGGTAAGTGCAAACCAGGTTTGGACGGGTTCACCGGCACGGGGGTTATCATTTGGTTCAATGTGGAGAGTAGCGCCGACATCTCCGACTATCTCAACTTTATGAGCAAAAGCCGGGTAAAGATTAGTTATTGATATAACTAAGCAACTCAGGAATAATAAATACTTTATTGTTCCTTGATGCCAGGAAATGCCTTCGAGCGGGTAAGACTTCTGTTTTTGACTCCTTGGGATGGAGCCAGAGAACAAGGATGATTTACCGCAATTTGGTTGGGGGGACATAAAACTTTTCTACGGCTAACTTTGACCAAAAAAAGCGCGAACGTACTAGTAAGACACCGAGAGTAATAATTCCCATCAGTACTGCCGCTAATTTATTTCCCCAAGTTGATTGCAAGGAACCCAGGTAATGGGAACCAATCAACACAGCATGAATGGCACTCAAGAGCAAGGCTGGCACACCCAATAGATGAATCTGTCGCCAACGCTTGCCCAAAGATTTCTGCAACGATTCCCAACTTGTAAAAGCAGCGGGGGACATTAATACCAATGCTACAGCACCCGCAGCCATACCCCACTGAAATTCTGGCGGTAGGAAATCAAAGGCGGCAAAATTCCATTGCAATGAGTGTTCGATCATGTGGACGGTGTGAACCACAGAAAGTACAAAAGATCCCACTCCCAAGCCCCGGCGGTAACGCAGTGGTGAAGCCCACAAGCCACTAATGGGACGCGCAATTAACGCCAAGATTAAGCAGATTAACGCGGCGTGTCCAGTGTAATCTACCATTGTGTCACCAGTTCGCAGCAAGGTAATGATGCCAATGGTGAGTGTCACCCAACCGCCTAATCGAAATAACTGACTACGTTTGTCTTTACTTACCAATGATGTGGAGACGCCTACGCCTAGCATCGTGGGCAGGGTTCCTAAGCCAAAAGCCAGCATAGTTGCTGTACCCATCCATAAATTGCCAGTTTCAGCGGCTTTAATTTGGGCAGCATACAGGAAACCGCAGGGCATGAAACCCCAAGTCATCCCTAAAAGCATTGGCGTCCACCATTTGGCTTTTAAGGAAAGCTTAACCATTGCGGTGCTGAGGCGATCGTGTAAACTAGCTTGCAAGAGGGGATGTAACACGGGAATGCGCGGTAGTAAATCGGGTTTCAGTTGTCCTAACCCAAACCAAATCAGCATTACACCAGTTACAATTGCCATCCAACGGCGGAAGTCGCTGCCAATACCAGCTAGCTGTCCACCTTGCAGCAATACTGAACCTAGCGCCCCAATGCCAGCACCAACTAGAGCATAGCTTAACATCCGCCCCAGGTTTAGTAGGAGATGAAATTTTAATTGCTGTTGCCAAGTGTCGGATTTTTCTGAGGGTGATGTCTGTTTCGGCTGATGAGACAGAGAAAACGCCACCGTTAGGGGGCCACACATCCCAAAGCAATGCCCAAAACTCCCCAAGAAACCCAGGATTGTGATCAGCAATAAATCTACCATAAAAAAGTCCTGAGTTCTGAGTCATGAGTCTTGAGTGTCAGAATAAAGATTTTAAAGAATTTAAGAAAAAATTGTTTTCTACTCTTCTCTACTCAGTACTCCTATAGTGCGGAAGTGTAAGCGAAGTTGCGATCGCTGTCAAAAGACAATCTGTCAAACTTGATTTGGAATTGGTGGTTGATTTACTCCGTCTTGCTTCTCAAACTCCCTAGCTACGCCTGTCGCTACAATCACCTGTGCTTCTCTGAGGATGCGATCGCCTTTGCATCATAACTGTTAACGTAGCTTTCCTTTCCGTGTGCAATTGTTGAGAGGAAGCATCAACAAATCGAGAACACCACCAATTATCTTTTGAAGTTAAGGGGAAGGGGTTTTTACTAAATAACAAACGGACTCTTTTCCCTCTACAGTCGTTACCCAGTGACCGTTCCATTCTCCATTGACGGCGGCGGCGGCTACAGGGCATTTGATTTTTGCATCCTCATTGCTCCAGATGGGACCTGCCTTAACTTGACTAGGAATTTGTGGGTCTAGGGTGGGATTAGGTGGGATTACTCCTGGTCTACGAGAAGAAGTAACAAAAACAACAACAGCGATCGCAACTCCTAACCCAATTAATAAACCAACTTTGTTAGGTTTTGAGGGTGGGGTAGGAGTTTCAGCTTGGCTTGCTGATACGGCTTTGTTTGATGGTTTGACTGATGCCACATCTTCACTACGGAAGAGTGTTTGAGTCTGAATCACCATCCCAGGCACACCTGAAGGATGAATTGCTTTGTTCCGGGAAATAACTTGAGCTTCAATTTGAGCAATGTCTTCATCTCTAAGTTTTAAAACTCGCTGCAAGCGTTTCAACTCGTTTTGAGTATCGCTACTGAGAGAATGCTCGCGCCCAATCGCCTCAACTAAAACTTGCTCATAGCGCTGCAATCTTTTCTGGTACTCCTGGTAAGGTTTAAGCACCTCGTTTTCAATTGCCGCAGCAACTTCAGGTAGCAGTCCCAGTCCATCTCGTAGCGCATCTAAGACATTACGACCCACACCAGAAATCACACCACGACTAGCAAAATGCTCAACTTCTTTGCGATACCTTAGCTTGGGATCTTCGGTGGGTGCTTGAGAAATACGGATCTTGTAACCTTCCTTGACTGCATAAATTTCTGGTTTCATTGCAGGGGCAGTTTCTTGAACTTTCCCTTTGGCATACTCATGCAACTCATCAATGGAAACCACACCATCATTATCGAGATCTGCTGCTCCAGTAGCGATTCCCTCGACTAGATAACGAGTGTAAGTCGAAAGTTCTGACCCTTCCTGCTCAAAGGAATACTGGGTGGAAGTTGAAGACGTAAGAACAGCCCGTCCTTCTCCTCCCAGTTGTTTTTTCACATCTACAGAACCGTCATCCTTAGCTGACCAACCTTCGGCAAATGCTCCACTAAAGCAACAATCTAGAATTACAATTTGTCGCTGAGAGCGGCTATTGCTCATGATGTCTTGCACAAAACTGGCTGGAACTGCTGTTGCCTGGATTAGTTCTCCCTGTGGGGTTTTACGAGTGATGCGCGTAGCTAAATGTAGTTTACCGTTGTCATCTTTGACACCATGCCCAGAGAAAAATAGCAGCACTAAATCCTCTTTTGTGCGACCCGAAAATAATTTTTCAATCTCTTCCTGCATCACCTGTCGATCAGGATTTGACAACGTTTTAACGTCATCAAATCCGCCCATATCGGGGTGCTGTAATACTCGTCGCATCGCCTCTACGTCTCTGGTAGCCCCAGGTAGGGGAGTCAAACCTGGTGCGTAATCACTGACCCCGATCGCAAGTGCCATCTTAACCATTTGTGACCTCTTACGTAGATGCTACAAATTGTTGAGCTGCCTGAATTGCTGCTAACAATTCTTGCTGACTGCTCGCAGTGACTTTGAGCTTCTTTCCGTTGGCTTCAACCTCCATTGTGATCTGTTTACCAACCAAGCGATCGCTCAAAAATCCAAATACAGTCTTGATATTTTTTGCATTCACCTCAGCCGTTAGCAACCCGACCAAAACTGCGCCTAATGCTTTGTTTCCGGCTGGTGGACTAGGATCAAGGATACGTTTAACGTCTTTTACTTCGTCTAAGTCAAGCATTTCGCGCCGAAGGCTTTGGGTTAATTTTTCCAATGCTTCGTCATCTAACTGAGGGTTTCTCAGATCAAGCGTGATTTGAATATCAGATGTAGTAGGCATAGTCAATTCTCAGTTATAGATAATACTTCAGCTAGATTTTGAATATTCCCGATCTGATTATAAATCAGGATTACATTTGCCTTTTATGCAGAAATTCTTAACAAACTTGATTTTATTGATTTGGAATTGGTGGTTGATTTACTCCGTCTTGCTTCTCAAAGTCCCTAGCTACGCCTGTCGCTACAATCACCTGTGCTTCTCTGAGGATGCGATCGCCACATAAATAACCTCGTACTACTTCTTGAATTACTGTATTATCAGTGACACCTGCTTTTTCTTCGCGTCCGACTGCATACATTGTCTGGGAGTTAAAAGGTTTCCCTTGAGCAACAATGGGAACAACACGCCGTTGTCGTAGTACTTCTAAAAGCGATCGCCTAATTAACTCGACTCCCTGTTGATTGCTAGTTAAAATTTCGCTTAAAGATTCTGATACTACTGGTTTTTCAGACAACGTTGATTCAACTTCCTTACCAGCAAACCATTGTTTTATCTTTATCCAGAAGCCTTTTTGTCGGGTAGGTTTTAGAGTAATTGTAGATAATGCTTCTAGTTCCTCTTGCCAATAAGTACAAGCTCGATCTAAAGCATCCAGGATACCCAGCAAATCTTTTAGTAGTTTCTCCTGCTGTTGCTCAAATTTAGCCGATGCCTGTTTTTGACTTTCTTCCAGACGTATTTGCAACTGTTCTTTATCTGCGCGAGTTACTTCCAATGCTTGCACTAGAGCATCTTGAGTAGAACGCAATAATTTACCCTGTTGTTTAACTTCATGGCGCAAGGCAGTCCATTCTGCCACCATTTGATATGCGTCAAACAAATTAGGAGATTCTGGTGCTTCACCCAAATACTCAGGTGGCGTTTGTTCTGACTGTAAATAATCTAAAAACTTGGTAAATAAAACTTCTTGATCAATTGTCATATTAGAATGTGGCACGAATTAAATCATCCAGGCTAACTTCTAGTTGAGCGATCGCTTTTTCTCGCACCTGCTTTAATATCTCTGGGTTAAGTTCTGCTTCCAATGGACGAATTTTTAAGAAATCTTCATTTTGCGGTGTCTCTCCTTTACGAAGTGCCTCGTAAGCGCCTCTAATTGCCTTAAATTCTTCTGGATAAGTGTGAGCAGGGAATTCACGCAGTTTAGCATGATACGCCGCTTTAATTTCGGCGGGGGTAGCTGTTGAAGAAATTCCTAAGTGTTCGTAGTGGGAAGTCATAAAAAGTTAGGAGTTAGTAGTAGAGACGCGATTAATCGCGTCTGTACAGGAGTTAGGAGTTAACAGGACTTACGCAAACAATAACCGAAACCCTTATTTTCAGGTAGGGGCAATTCATGAACATTGGTGTCAACTTAACGTAAAAGTCATGTCCCGCAAGGAACTGAAGTTCCTTGCTAATAGCTAAAGTCATCTGAAAGATGACTAAAATATAGTCAAAAATCTTTAGTCTACTTCAGTAGACTTTAGCTATTAGCCTTGAACTTTAGTTCCAGGCGGGTGAGGGAGCCAACAGTTAAGCCATTTCTAGGCTTAAGTTGACACCTATGATTCATGAATTGCCCCTACAGCGTGTCTTATTTAAAATAATTCTTGAAAACCTCCTTTTCTTCTACCCTTTTGTTGTTTACGATTAGGCGGTAAACTTCTAAAGATAAAGTCTAATTCTGACTCTTCCTCCTCCTCATCATCATCATCTGAGAAGTCAGGCATAGTGTTTAACATCATTTGCTTGAGTTCTGGAAGCATCCGTTCAAACTCTGCTTTAGGCATTTTACTACCAAATAATTTTCTGATCATCCCTTCTAATAAATCATCAATATTTGACATATTCACATTGTCAAATTGCTCTGGGTTTGGCATTATCCTCTGAGTTTCTTGAGCAGCAAGATATGCTGCCTCTTCCCGAAAGGCTTGTAATGCTTTGGCATCTTGTAAACGACGAGCTAATTCAAATCCCTCTTGCTTCAATTGTTCGTATTTTGGTTGATCAACAGAGTAGGTAGTGGCTCTAGCTAATAGCAACAGAGGGTTTTGGGGTTCTCGACGTAGTGCTTCGTTTAAGGCCGGAATCAGGGTTGCAATCTTGCCAAAACGCCGTGCTTGGAGCTGAATATTTGCCAGAGCATTACCTGGCTGGGGCATGGTGTCTATGTATAAACGTAGAGGAGATTCTAGTTTTTGTGGACTACCTTCTTTGACAGCTAAAACAACAAGATGAGCCACTCTAGCTTCGGGATGTTCTGCTGAGAGGTTGAACAACTTTTGCAGATATTGATTTGTTAAAGCAGCAATGCCTTTTTCGCGTTTGGCAAAGAGGTGGATCGCAAGTGCGATCGCCTCCAACACAGAAATCTGTTCTTGACTAGATAATTGTTGGATGTGAGCTTCCCATGCTTGGGTTGCTGCTTCTTGATTTAACGAAACTCGTCCACCGGAGTTGACAGGACTTTGGACAGCGTTAACAAAAATCTGACAGGCACGCAAAGCCGGATCTTTCTGCTCTTTACCCTCCACCAAACGACTAAAGAAGCCGTAATTCAGCGTAGACAGGGCATCTACCCACGGCAACACCTCAACCTCTGTTTCAATGGTGAGGTCGTCAAAGTACTTGCCAAAGCGACGACGAGCTTCATTGCGTGCTTGTTTGTCTCCTAGTTCATCCCAACATCTCAGCAAGCCACCGTAAATCTCTTCATATCGACACCCACCTTCAATGGCTTGAGTAATCAGTGCGATCGCTTCAGTATAATTTCCCTCTATTGCTTCAATTAGTCCCTTGCGCCCCATTACCTCTGGTGATGTGGGGTAGATGCGTTCTGCCTGTTGCAAAGCTCCGAAAGCAGCGCGATCGCGATCAAGTGCCATGTAAGCGTCTGCCATATTACAATGCAAGTGAGCTAAGGTTGCTTTTAATCGCTCTGAAGGCCATTCTTGAGGTTTTTGTTTCGCTTCTTGCTCTAACCACTTTAACAACCGAGTCAACAAACGTGGGCGTTCTTGATCGGAATCATTAGCATCGAACACCTCTAATAGATTAATTGCCAACTGCGGGTTAAAGGGTTTCTCTGTTAACAAAGGCTGCCAAAATAGCTCTACACATTCTGCTTGTCTTTGATTAAATGCCTGTTGGCCTGCAAGGGTTAAAAGCGATATCCGCAGACTATCTATTTCTGGGAAGCGAGTTACACTCCCTTTCATCCGTAGCAACACATGAGCGGCATCATGATGATTGCCATCATTAATTAGCTGTACAATTGCCAACGCTGATATTGCATCCTGGATCACCGGATCTTCTCGTTCCAGATTTTGGGGTTTGAGGGGTGGTTCTCCGGTCTTTACTTGTTGGGAAGTTGCCAATCGCTCTAAAATTGGATGTTCCAAATACTTTGGTTTGGCAAAGGCAAATTTGGATGACTGCAACCCCAACAGATTAGCGGCGGCATTCCAATTACCACTCACTTGCTGGCTGTAAACAATCCAAGCACTTGGTAAATCTCCTGGAGTGATGGGGCGCTTAATTTTTTCAAAAGATGTTAAAGCGGTTTCTGGTTGTTCATTTTTGAGAGCAATCACTCCTCGTACCCAGTGGAGTTGAGCAGCACTAAACCGTTTCGATTGTTCATCGATTAACTGCTCAACTGTAGCGGTATCTCCTTTGAGCAATAGGAGCTTGAGATAACAAATGCTGTAATCTTTGATCAGGTTGTCCGCTTCAAAAGCTTCACGGAGCAACTTGAGAGCTACGTCTAGTTGATTCAACTCTACCAAACATCTTGCTTGCCAGTAGTGAGCATCTCCAACCAGACCCAATTCTAGAGCGCGTCCAAAGGATTTTTCTGCTTGTTTAAAGTCTTGCTTTTGGAATTCTTGTTGACCACGCAACAACCAAATCTCTGATTCTTTGGGAGTGAAGTCAATATCAGGATGCGATCGCTGAATTTTCTTAATTTCTTCCAATGCCTGTCGATATTTTTTCTGCTTCAGCAATTCTTGCAATTTTACCTGGAAGGAGTTTTCAGCAAGTTTTGTCTCTGTGTTAGAGACGTGTTTTGGTGAATGCTGCTTGGATTCGTGTTTAGCCATCCTTGCCTCCAGTCTAGTAAAACTGCTGATACACCCTATCTTTAATTAAGATATCAGCGATCGCGATCGTTTATGTAGTTGCTAAGGAATGTGGATTAAATAAAGTGCAAAAGTAGGGTGTGTTAGCGGAGCGTAACGCACCATTCCAAGTTAAATAAGAATTGCACGTTATTAAATTTGCGTTCCTTAGTTGCATCGACTCGCACCTTAGTTGCATCGACTCGC
>JBBSCU010000075.1:0-20451 GCA_038249935.1 Chroococcales cyanobacterium | reverse complement strand
TTCAACATGATATTTGGGTACTTCAACATGATATTTGGGTACTCAAGAGCAATAAAAATGCTGTAAGTTATCTTAGCTGTTAATAATTTGTTCCACCGCAACACAAACATTTGGAAACGCAAGCGGTTGGACAGTTCCCGCAGTTAATGTTAATTTTGTCGCGTACTCTCCATCTAAGATTTCTCGAAATACCACTAGGTGTAACTTTTTTAAATTAACAACCCAATATTCTGAGATACCTGCTTGTGCATAAATTTTGCTTTTTGTCTCTAAATCTTTTTCTAAACTAGAGTTAGCATACTCAATCAACCAGAAAATATTTTCTGGATAGGGATGATGCTGTCGATACTCGCGTCCTAAAGGTTGGACAATGGCAATATCTGGTTCTGGTTCCGAGTCGTTGGGTAGGGTAATTGGTTTAGCTTGACGTATTGTGGCATAATCGCCTAACAAATTTGTTAGATACTTTGCCGCTTCATGACTACAATAAGCATGGGGTTCTCCTTCTGGCGACATTTCGACAATTTCTCCTTTAAGTAGTTCAACTTTGCGATCGCTCAAAATGCCAGCGTCAATCATGCAGTGATATTCGTCAATTGTCCACTTAGCAACTATCACACTCATGACGATTGATTTCTCCTAATAATTATTTATATTTTCCCATTTTAAAGACACTTCAGGTCTAATTCATAATCACTCGATTAATTGATCCAAAAATATTAAAAGAAAAAATTTTTTCAGCAAGTTTGCCAAATTGCCAAATAAGTCGCCTGAAATCGAAATTATGGTCTTATTCTCGTGTAAAATATTTTGGGAGTATTTACGCGAAAAAGCCCAGTTTTAGTTAATACTATTAATTGAGTGTAATAGCTTTTCTGGCAATAATTGCTACAAAAAAAATTTACCCTTTCTGAATAAACACATTCTCAGCAAGGGCAATTATTAAGGAATTAATATATATGATTGCTATGTTGATTTTGGCTTGGATCGTCTTCATAATATTGTGGAAATTGCTGAAAGCAACCGTCAGTAATGCCTTGACTATCGCCGCAATCCTTGTTTTATTAAATATCGGTTTTGGCATTACTCCGCAAGATATATGGCACAAGGTAACGCAGTTTGCTCAAACTCTATCTCAGATCCAAAGTGGCAAGTAGAAAATTAAAAATTATTATTTAATGCTGAAATCTTAGCCAACGCATCCTTAACACTCACTGGCAACTGACGCATAATCTTGCCTCTTTCCCGATCTAAAGCTACTAAAGTCACCTTGGCAGTGACGTACAATTGTTGTCCATCAGTTGAAACAATGGCATAATCCCAATTGATGCGGACACCCGTCACCTCAGCCATGCGCGTTTTTACCACCACTGCCATACCAAATTGAATTGAACGGTGATAACGCAACGACAGTTCTACAACTGGTAAATCGCAACCTATAGCGACTAAATCAGCAAATTCAATCCCTATAGATCGCAAGCATTCAATCCGCGCTTCTTCCATCCAAGCTATGTAAGAGCCGTGCCAGACAACACCTGCATAGTCAGTGTGGTGGGGTTGCACTCTTACAAGATATTCAAACCAATTCCCAAATTCATGACTTGATGGCTTGTCAAGGGCGCTGGTTGGTGGTAACTTTGCTTGGCTGGCTTTTTCTTCTGACATCTTTAAGTTGCTCAATACCTATAAATTTCCCCAATCATTAAATAGCATAAAAATTAACTGCATTGCACCACTTCTTGATTTAAGATTTAAACTCCCAAGTATAGGGAATCTTTGGTTATGCAGCCTAATCTTCGGTATGTTAATGTTGTTGCTTTGACTTTACTTAGTTTACTAGGTTTGGGGATGACCTATCCAGACAATAACCAGGTAAGCACAAATGCCAAGTTGAGGTATGACTCAGGACAAAAAGCTCAGGCATTACCCAAGAACAATAGTCAATTAGAAATTGAAAGGCTCAATGAAGAGGCTATCAAAGAATCTCGGCAAGGTCAATATACAGGAGCGTTGCAGAGATTACAAAAAGCATTAGCCATCAGTAGAGAACATGGAGAACGTTCTTGGGAAGCCGTAACATTCAATAACATTGGCAGAATCTACCAAAGTCAAAGAAAGTATCTCGAAGCACTTCAATCTTATCAGCAAGCTATATTAATTAACAAAGAACTTGGCGATCTCGTTCGACTTGGCAAAACCTACAGTAATATAGGTTATTTATTCGATATCCAAAACAAACCAGAGTTAGCAATTTTTTTCTACAAACATTGCTTGATTAATCGTGAAAAAGCTCGCTTGAACCCATCAACACTAAGTGCGCCACAACCAGACGCTTACAGCATCACTGTTAGCCAGACATATCGCATTTTGGGTGAACGGTTACTTAAACAAGAACGTGTTGCGGAAGCGCAACGGACAATGGATTTACTCAAAGTTGAAGAACTAGAAGAATATCTCCAGAATGTGCGAGGTAATCAACGTACTGTCAAAGGTATTAATATAGCGGTCAGAGAAAAACCAATTAAACAAAAATTGGATAAAACCCTGGATAATGCTGTTGTTCTAGGTAAAGAATTAACAACACTACGTAAAATTTCCCCTAAAGAGCGATCGCTCCAACAGAAACAACGTATCGAGCAGTTAGTGTTAACTCAGCAGCAACTTCTGGATGAATTTAACGAATTTATCGACAGTCCCCCAATCAAAGCACAGATAGACCAAATTAGCCGTACAGCTAGGCGGCAAAATTTGGATTTGGATAGTCTCAACGAACTTCGGGATGACTTGGCGCGACTACCTCAAAAATCTGCACTACTTTACCCACTAATTTTAAAAGATAGCTTGGAATTGGTACTAGTAACTCCTGATTCTCCACCAATTCATCGCAGCGTTGCTGTCAAACGTGAAAATCTCTATCAAACAATTGTTGCTTTTCGCCAAGCTTTAATAAATCCCAGTCAAAATATCAAAACACCTGCACGCCAATTGTATAACTGGCTAATTAAACCGATAGAAAAAGACCTGAAGCTCTCAGGTACACAAACTCTGATTTACGCTCCAGATGATCGGTTACGCTACATTCCTTTGACTGCTTTATATGATGGCAAACAATGGTTAGTGCAGCGCTTTAGTGTCAATCACATTACATCTGCCAGTCTGACTAACTTAAATACCCCGAAACAATCTACGTTGCGGGTTTTAGCAGCTGCTTTTACTAAAGGTAATTATCAAATCAAGGTTGGTAATCGGCAGGTTTCTTTCGCTGGTTTACCCTTTGCAACGCGGGAAGTAGAAAGTTTAGCAGCTGCGGTTCCTGAAACTACGAAGCTTTTAGACGACGCTTTTAGCCCCAGAGTTACTGTACCTCAAATGGACGATTATACAATTGTCCATTTAGCGACTCATGCAGCCTTTGTGGTAGGCAAACCAGAAGATTCGTTTATTTTATTTGGGAATGGCGATCGCATTAACTTTAGAAATATCGCCAGTTGGTCACTCCCCAATGTAGATTTGGTAGTGTTAAGTGCCTGTGAAACCGGCTTGGGAGGCAAGTTAGGTAATGGTGAAGAAATTTTGGGCTTTGGCTATCAAATGCAACAAACCGGCGCTAGAGCTGCGATCGCCTCGTTATGGTCTGTAGATGATGGTGGTACACAGGCACTAATGAGTGCTTTTTATAATACTCTATCTTCTAAGGGATTCACTAAAACAGAAGCCTTACGACAAGCTCAAATCTCATTAATTACCGGAAACTGGAAGACCATAAATGATCGTACCCCCGTAATGGAAGTTAGTAACTTTAATCACCCATACTATTGGGCACCCTTTATTTTGATTGGCAATGGCCTTTAAGTGTTGCTCGTTCTCCATCTTTGCCAGAGGATGCCTTTCTTATGTTTGTGGCTGATGCATAAGGTTGATTTGGTTTGGTAATGGCGATCGCTGCTGCCAAAATTCTAGACGATGCATATACAAAAAATATGCGATAGGCTAGACACGAGCCAATCACTTAATGGTAATGAGCGATCGCTAACTAAGCCACCATTACCAATTACCGATAATCAATTTTTAATTTGCGATCGACCTCTGAAACCTTAATACTTCTTAGCAAGAGTTTTAGAGCCTGTATCTACTTGCACAAATTCCTTGACAAGACTAGCCAATTCGTCTAGTTGGCTAATTGCCTCCGCACCCTCTAACTTCATTAATTCGCGGTCATCCCGCATTTCTGTCCAAGTAATCCCGTAATCGGACACTAAAAACCGAATCAGATGGTTATCACCCAAGCTAACCATAAATGATGCACTATTCATTTGGTCGCCACAGGTGTAACAGGACGCAAGATACCCGCGTCGCTCTAATACAATTGCCAAGGCTTGCAGGTTCATTACCAAGTCTTGGACAAATTGTCGATGTTGATGTGCTAATCTTAGAAACACTTTGCCCTCCAGACACCACAGTTATTTGAGTTTCTTTTATATTTTCTTTAGATTTTCTCATCCACTGGTATTGTATACTATTCACTACAATTAGCAGATAAATGATATTGAGTCGTTAATTGACTACCTTATTTAGGGTAGTAGATCAAGGTTTTGACCGCCGTATCAAACTATTCAGTTTGCAAATTTAAAATTTCGGACAGAATTGCTAGATTTAACTATATCTTTATACATTTCTGTTCAAAGTAGATTCTTCTAGGAATCGATCCGTTTTCAGACTAACGCAAATCTAGCATTAGTCAACTACAGAAAAGCTGCATATTGGGTTTTTCTCAATTGTATTCAGCCAAATTCACTACTTTTGGCAGCTGTGACATAGATTTACTGCGTTATGGTACATATTGCTTGGTTATTTGTTATGTGAACTTTTTAATGTAGATTTTGGTATAGACAGATGATTAAGTATACCAAGTCAACACATTATGTACATAGGAAGTTAAATAGATGACAGTAAAAATTTGAGATTCAGGAATAGTAGTATAGTAGTTGCAACTTTTTATACAAGTTACATCTAACTAAGAGAAAAATTGGATTTTAGAGTCAATAAATAAATAGATTTAACACTGACAATAACTAAACTTTAGGCAATATTTTCAGATATGTTGGAATCTAGAAAGTTGCATTAAGGCATAGAGAATTTCATTTTGAGACGAAAGTAGCCAAGCGTGTAAATCCCTTGGGAATGCACAAGGGTATATCCGCTTATTTTAGGTAGGATCTGGGTAAATACTACAAAGGGGTTTATTTCCTGAGCTTTTGTTAAAACTCAGAATTGTATAGAATCTTTAGTATAGCGAGTATCTAAAGGGCTAGACAGTCTATTTTGATGAGTTCTATTAATCAATAATATTTAAAATTTAAATAGTGTCTCTCTGACAAGAGTTGTAACTAGGACTAGCCCTTTCAATGTGGGTAAAAATTTTGGTTAAAAAACTACTCTTTAATCTTTTTTCTCTGTGTTCTCTGCGTCGTCTGTTGTGGGGGCAATTCATGAATTGCCCCTACAGCGCGGATCTATTTACCATCAAAGTAATGATTAATCAAAGCCTGAAACGATTTATTTTGGTAAAAGTATACCACGATCAGGGCTATTTCATTCTAGGCATAAACCGCCCAGAACTAAAGTTCCAGGTTCATAGCTAAAGTCCGTTAAAACGCACTATAATCTCTTCTCAGTCGTCTTTAGACGACTTTCGCTATTAGACTCAGAATTCATTCTGAGGCGGGCTTGAATAAATCAGTATACGTTGGGTTTCGCTCCGCTAAATATTTACAAATTTATTGGATTTTATCAGACTACTTGCCACCAACCGAAAGCTGGGCCGATAAAACGGATAGTTGCCCATCCTACAACCATCAGGCCAATGCCTATCCAGGCACCGCGACTAGTCCAAGTAACAAACTGTTCGGCTTGAGTTTTTGTAATGGGAACCCAAGACAAGATCCGAGTATCTTGACCGTATGTTTCCCCTAGTGCGGTTTTACGACGCTTTGCTTCACCCATAATCAGCAATTCAAACTCTACTTAGGTTCTAAATCTAGCTTGCCAGGAATCATGGCTATAGAGAGGCGGTGATTCACATCTCTAACTATAAATCGATAATAGTACTTGTTTTTAAGCGATCGCACTTTGGTTGACAAAATTTAAATAGAGCATTGGGCATTGACAAATGACTCTAAGCAGAATTTTCTTCACTAGTATTAGAAAACAGACTGGGATCTAGATAGTTGATGCGTGCTAGAGGACTTAAAGCAGAGAGAATTTGAGCGCCGTAACTACGGTTAACTACACGACTATCCAGCAAAGCCACGATCCCTTGACTTTCTCTGACTGGAGCGATCGCCCGTTGTAATTCATTCAAAGCTGCTGGCAACAAGTATAAACGGAACCAATCTTGATGCGATCGCTTGTAGTGACCTACCCTAGCAGCTACCAAGGGATTTTCTAAAGATGGTAGGGGCAAAGTAGCAATAATTAACAGATGAGGTGCGGGTAAGACTCTTTGATGTTCTCGCCAAAATTCCCAACCGCTAACCAAAATACCATTTTCATCCAAACAAGTTTTTTCTACTTGCACCCGCGAACCAAACTCTGAGGCCAGAATTGTCGCAACTTGAGACTTGAGTGGCACATCCCCCACCAAGACAACCGTTAATCCTGGTGCTGTAGCACTGAGACAAACCAGCGTGCGAACTTTGTGAATAAATGCCGCTTGAAATTCTGGTGTATTAGGTAGAGGAAATTTATAGGGTACATACAGTTGAATTGCTTCGGCTTGACTTTCCGAAGAAAACTTCAGACAAGTTAAATCGTCCAAACCCAAGCGCTGTCGAAAAAGGGGAGCCTCAGTTTCCGATTCTATAGCGCTGCCAATTAAAACTACTGGTTGTTGCTGCCAAATGGGTGAGAGTAGTTTCCCTAATTCAATTGGGGCGTAGTGCAAAGAAAATAAACCTTGGCGATGAGCAATAGTCGCCCAGAAGAGAGGAGAGGGAGAAAGATTTTCGTCAAGAATTTGAAATTGTTGCCAGAATTCTTTCCAAGGTTCTGGGAGGTTAGCTTGATCTAAAGCCAAATACAGACGACTCAAAATTTCTATTTCTGGCTGGGAAATTAGATAGCACTGATATGGATTAGTCGGATGCTGAAAAAGTTCGTGTGTCAGTTGTATCCGGGCTTCGCTAATTGCCTCAGCTTGGTTGGGGCAAGCTAGCATCAGTTGATCCCAATCATGGGGTTGAATATCTTGAGTTAGCTGATGACGCACCCAATCTTCGAGATCATCTACCCCATCAATAATTGTCGGAATACCTTGGGGAAAGCGATCGCCACTGGCTAATTGTCCTCTTAACCAAGCTTCTGGGGAGGTTAACAGTAGCCCTTGAAACTCAGCATCCGGCCAAGCGTCACCTGTCCTAATTGGTTTGTTGGCTGGTAGCCACTGCTGTAACCGGGGAATTTCCACTCGCAGCAGGAGTTGTTGCACCTCTTCTTGAGCAACAATGATTACAGGCCCGTGCCACATCAATGCTGATGCGATAAAACTAGTACGATACCGCCCTTGATAGCCACAAACCGCCCCGACTTGAATTAAGGCGCTACGTCCCAGGCGCAAGGCGCGTGCTACCAACCGTGCCATCGTCAAATGATGGGGCCAGGAAGGGAACCCCGCTTGCGATCGCAAAAAGTTATGTAGTGACAAATGAACTTCTGCCTCAATCACACGCTTTTAATTCCATACAAAGTGACTTTTACTTCCAATTGCCCCATTTCTATTATGTTGTTCTTTCTCATTAGTCCAAAACTAATGACCAATGACCAATGACCAATGACAAATCACCAATACCCTAAATTATGCCAACTTACACAGGAATTTCCAGCGAAGCCTTCAGGCATCCACTAGATCGCCAAGCCGAGCAAGCTTTACGAAATTTACCGGGATTTGATTTAATCGCTCGTAAATTTGTGGAATTTGTCTACGAACGCCCTCAATTAGTCTATCTAATGGGTAGCGCCATCCAAGTCGGGCCGCGCCAATATTCCACTATTCACCAGATATTTCGGGAATGTGTCCGAGATTTGGACATTTACCCAGAACCTGCACTGTTTGTCTTGCAAGATCCCCAAGCAAATAGCTATGCATTAGGGCAAGAGAATCCTTACATAGTCATAAATACAGGGATACTAGAATTACTAGACGAAGCCGAGATTCGGGTGGTGCTAGCCCATGAACTGGGGCATATTAAATGTGGTCATACTATTTTAATTCAAATGGCGATGTGGGCAATGAGTGCTGCTTCTGTCTTGGGAGAATTGACCTTTGGCATCGGTAATTTTGTCTCTCAAGGCTTGATTTACGCCTTTTTTGAGTGGCGGCGGAAAGCCGAGTTATCGTCAGATCGTGCTGCACTACTGGTAATGGATGACTTGAATCCTGTGATGTCAACGATGATGAAACTCTCTGGCGGTAGTAACAAATATGCCAATGAATGTAGTTTACAAGAGTTTATCAAGCAGTCAGAAAATTATCAGGCATTGGATGAAGATGGGTTGAATCAGGTGTATAAATTCTTGATGTACAGTGGCGCTCAGGGTACAATGTTGAGCCATCCCTTCCCTGTTGAACGCTTGCATTACTTACGGCAATGGGCAGTATCCGAAGAATATCAGCAAATTCGCCGAGGAAATTATCAGCGATCGCCCGCATCTGGAGCAGTCAATGTTACAGCCGAATCTTCCGAAAATGAAACAGAAAATTTGCGCCGTCAAATTGAAGAATTACAACGAGAAATTGACAGAATGAGAAGGACTGATACTAATTCGTAATTCGTAGTTCGTAATTAAGGAGCGATAACCGTAGGGTGGGCACTAGCACAAGCATTCAAATCGAGGTTTCAGCATCCGTAAACAGTGCCCACCCTACAAAAATCTCAGTGCTAACGTCTTAATTGGAGGTGGGATAAATCCCAAATTAAAAATTCAGACTTGAAAATTGCTTAACTATATCTCAGCATTAAATTTGAGTAGTCTTTTTCAACCAATATTCATCTTGCCAATTTTTTGTATCTGTATGATATCTTTGTAAATGTTTTACGTTTGTT
The DNA here is from genome assembly GCA_038249935.1 of Chroococcales cyanobacterium. Taxonomy (GTDB): domain Bacteria; phylum Cyanobacteriota; class Cyanobacteriia; order Cyanobacteriales; family Nostocaceae; genus Nostoc. Next base: position 11,350 of record JBBSCU010000075.1, on the reverse strand, counting down.
GTTACTATTATTGTTGTTTTTCCTTCATTCTGTGATGTAATTATTGCAGTCGCAGCTAGAATTACGTCTATGTCAATAGCTGTATCTTTTGCGGTTGCTTGTCCAGTATTACGAGCCCAAGCCCATAGTTCTGCTGCTTTGACAAATATTTCTTTAGTTATAGGTATGGAATTTACATTTTTTAATTTTTCTAAATCATCTAGCCTTTCTATACTCTGAATTAATTTCCTTCGGATTAGCGCTCTCCGTGATTCATAATCTATTATTTCAGGTATATAAATTAAGTTATTAGATACTATTTTTTTAAACCATTGTTGACACTCAAATGTTTTTTCTTTTTCATTTTTGTTAGAATGTATTATTAACCCAAGTGGACCAGAATCTAATAAAATTATCTTATTCATGAAAATAGAGTTCTTCCCCCTTGATTATTTCTTTCTCGATCAATTTCTTCTTTAAAAATATTTAACGATCTTTCTATTTCTTCTTGATCATATTTATTGTTCCAGTACTCCCAAAGCTCGTCAATAGTATCAAATTTTTTTAGGGAACTTTTTTTGTGATTAATTTCCCATAAAATAGCCTTAGCCATTATTTTTGCAGTATTTAAAGTCTCTTTTTCTTCCTCACTGTCTGTTTCATGTCCTTCTACCTCAGCTAGATGCATCATCATTTTCTCAATACTTTTTAAGATTATATTTGGAATGTATGCTACATAAAATTCAGTATTTTCTAAAAATTTGTATAGAAAATCACAAACATTTTTTAATAAGTTAAGTCTGTTGAATTCTTCTGATTTAAATTCAAGTATATTTGCCAAATTACTAATAAATATTTTTATAGCTGCATCTGCTTCTATACTTTTAATGCTTTCTTCTGCTTCTTCAAACTTTTTTGGTAATTCATTTGGTAAAAAGTCTCCGTATTTTAATCTAAAGCTTTCCATCGAAGTGCGAAGTAATTTGCATACTTCAATTTGTTTTTGATAGCTTTTATTTTTAGCTAATTGCTCCATCTCTCTAGAAATTTTTCGCATTGCTTCTAGATGTTCATGAAAACCATTTGGGACATGGTTATACTTAAAACTATAAATTTTCTCTAATTTTTCAACTGTTTCTTCCAATTCAGCCTTGATGTCTGTATTGCTTGTTTCAATAGAGCTACGAATAAGGTCTTCGATTTCTAAATTCATAGTTATTTACCCATTTTTACTTGATCTGTTTTTTGCTGGAAGTATTAAGGTTATAAGTATTACTACGCTAGCTAATTGTTGTAAGTGTAAATAAACTTAGTACTCCTTATTCTAAATTATTTGTATTGAAAAATCCAACTTTAGCTTGTTATTTTTACAAATCACTCCAATCAAAATTCAGGAAGCATTGAGCATTCAGCTTGGTATATTTTTCAGTGTGTTTGATAACAGTACATAAATAAATGTTTTATGGAATTAAGATCAATTCTTAATCCCCGTCGTGGCAATACCCTGAATAAACTGGCGCTGCCCAATGAGAAATAATACCATCACTGGAACTGTCGCTATTGTCACCGCCGCCATCATTAAAGGCCAATTATTCGTAAATTGCTCTTGAAACTCCGCTAATGCTAGCTGCACTGTCCTTAATTCTGGTCGTGTCGTAAATACCAAAGGTTTAAACAAATCATTCCACTCACCAATAAAGGTGAACAAAAACAGCGTCACTAACGCCGGACGAGCCAGAGGTAACATCACTCGCCACAAAATTTGCAATCGGTTCGCCCCGTCAATGGCTGCGGCTTCCTCTAACTCTACAGGAATTGTCTGGAAATACTGACGTAGTAAGAAAATGCCAAAGCCGTTGACAGCAGTGGGTAGAATTAGCGCTCCGTATGTATTAATCAGGTGTCCCCACTTCAAAACTAAAAAGATGGGAATCACCAATAACTGAAAGGGAATCACCAAGGTTGCTAAGACAACCAATAGCAGTGTTTGCCGTCCTCGAAACTTCAGCCGTGCGAGGGCGTAACCAGCCAAAGCGGAAGTGACAATCTGAAACGCCGTTACAGCGATCGCTACCAAGGTAGAATTAGCAAACGCCAGTAAAAATTTTCCCTGCTGCCATGCAACGCGATAATTGGCTAAAGACCAGTTATTTTTGGACAAATTTTCTGGGCTGGCGGACGGCGATGCAAAGGAGGTGAGAAAGACCACAAAAAGCGGTAATAAAACGATAAATGCCCCTAACAGTAACACTACTAGGCTCAAAAAATCGCCAGATTTTAGATTCGGGTTTGGTTTAGACATAACTTAATCTGCAAAATATTTGTTTCGTTAGTACTAGAGCAGCGCCCCCAGCAAAAGTTAATCTATAAACATAGTTACTCGTTAAGTTAAGTTAAATTAAAGCACAATGATTAATACCCTCTGTTCATAGGGTAAATTTAATCCTGGTATCAAATAATTCAGTTTTACAGGAGTAAACATACCATGCAGCAGCTAGCAGACCAATCTAAAGAATTAGATTTCAAGAGCGAAACATATAAAGATGCTTATAGCCGGATTAATGCGATCGTGATTGAAGGCGAACAAGAAGCCCATGATAATTACATCACACTAGCCCAACTGCTGCCAGAATCTGAAGATGAATTGATTCGCCTATCCAAGATGGAAAGTCGCCACAAAAAAGGATTTGAAGCTTGTGGGCGCAATTTGCAAGTAACCCCGGATTTGCAATTTGCCAAGGAGTTCTTCTCTGGACTACACCAAAATTTCCAAACAGCGGCAACCGAAGGGAAAGTTGTTACTTGTCTGGTGATTCAGTCTTTAATTATTGAATGTTTTGCGATCGCAGCATATAACATTTACATCCCTGTCGCCGACGATTTTGCTCGTAAAATAACGGAGGGAGTAGTAAAAGAAGAATATAGCCACCTCAACTTTGGCGAAGTTTGGCTGAAAGAACACTTTACAGAATCCAAAGCTGAACTAGAGCAAGCAAATCGCCAAAACCTGCCCCTTGTCTGGAGAATGCTGAACCAAGTAGAAGGTGATGCTCACACAATGGCAATGGAAAAAGATGCTTTAGTGGAAGACTTTATGATTCAGTACGGTGAAGCATTGAGTAATATCGGCTTCACAACCCGCGATATTATGCGCTTGTCAGCCTACGGACTTATAGCTGCTTAAAAAATTGCTGAGTCAGGAGTACTGAGGAGCCAGTGCTTTGGGCGGCTCTGCCGACTTGTTCGCGCAGCGTCTCCCCCTGGGAGAAGCAACTGGCGTTGCTGAATAGTTTAAATTTAAATTCAGAACTTCAGAACTCAGGACTCAGGACTGCTGAATAACTTAATGTTCCCCGCGCTCAAGACAGCATAAGCTTAATAATCACTACATGTTTGGTCTAATTGGACATCTGACTAGTTTAGAACACGCTCAAGCGGTAGCTCAAGAATTGGGATACCCAGAATATGCCGATCAGGGGCTAGACTTTTGGTGCAGCGCTCCGCCGCAAATTGTCGATAGCATTATTGTTACCAGTATTACTGGGCAAAAAATTGAAGGACGGTATGTAGAATCTTGCTTTTTGCCAGAGATGCTAGCGGCTCGCCGCATCAAAGCGGCAACGCGCAAAGTCCTCAACGCTATGGCTCATGCACAGAAGCATGGCATTAATATTACGGCTTTAGGCGGATTTTCTTCGATTATTTTTGAAAACTTTAAGTTGGAGCAATTTAGCCAAGTCCGCAATATCAAACTAGAGTTTGAGCGCTTCACTACAGGAAATACACATACTGCCTACATTATTTGTAAGCAGGTAGAAGAAGCATCAAAACAACTGGGAATTGATCTATCAAAAGCTACTGTTGCTATATGTGGGGCAACTGGGGATATTGGCAGTGCAGTCACACGCTGGCTAGATGCAAAAACAGATGTCAAAGAACTCCTGCTGATAGCTCGCGATCAAGAACGTCTTAAAGAATTGCAAGCCGAACTGGGACGGGGAAAAATCATGGCTTTGAGCGAAGCACTGCCTCAAGCTGATGTTGTAGTTTGGGTTGCCAGTATGCCCAAAGGCATGGAAATTGAACCCACCGTTTTGAAACAACCCTGTCTGCTGATTGATGGTGGTTATCCGAAAAACTTAGCGACAAAAATTCAGTATCCTGGTGTATACGTGTTAAATGGTGGAATTGTAGAGCATTCCCTAGATATTGACTGGAAAATTATGAAAATAGTCAATATGGATGTGCCAGGACGCCAGTTGTTTGCTTGTTTTGCCGAATCAATGCTACTGGAATTTGAGAAGTTATACACGAACTTTTCGTGGGGACGCAATCAGATTACCGTAGACAAGATGGAGCAGATTGGTCGGGTGTCAATTAAACATGGATTTAGACCACTGCTGGTTTAGTCATTGGTCATTGGTCATTGGTCATTGGTCATTGGTCATTCGTTATTTGCAAATGACAAAGGACAAATGACTAATGACAAAAAAACTTATAACTCGTAATTCATAACCCCTACAATGGCAACTACCGAACGTAAACCGCTACTGTTGGATTTTGAAAAGCCTCTAGCAGAACTCGCAACCCGAATTGATCAAATTCGGCAACTAGCAGAAGAAAATGGCGTTGATGTTTCTGGTCAAATTCGTCAACTAGAAGCACGTGCCATGCAACTGCGTGAGGAAATTTTCAGTGGTCTATCACCGTCTCAACGATTGCAAGTCGCTCGTCATCCGCGTCGCCCCAGTACTCTCGATTACATTCAGGCAATTAGTGATGAATGGATGGAATTGCATGGCGATCGCTGTGGTGGTGACGATCCGGCTTTAGTTGGTGGTGTTGGCCGTCTAAGTGGGCAACCTGTGGTGATGTTGGGTCATCAAAAAGGTCGTGATACCAAAGACAATATTGCTCGTAACTTTGGAATGCCATACCCTGGCGGCTACCGCAAGGCGATGCGGTTGATGGAACACGCCAATAAGTTTAGTATGCCGATACTAACTTTTATCGACACGCCGGGAGCTTGGTCTGGGGTGGAAGCCGAACATCAAGGTCAAGGAGAAGCGATCGCTTATAACTTGCGGGAAATGTTCTGCTTAGATGTGCCAATTATCTGCACAGTTATTGGTGAAGGCGGTTCTGGTGGCGCACTTGGCATTGGTGTAGGCGATCGGCTATTGATGTTTGAACACTCAGTTTATACCGTTGCTACCCCCGAAGCCTGTGCCGCGATTTTGTGGAAAGATGCTGCCAAAGCCCCCCAAGCCGCTGTTGCTCTCAAAATTATCTCCCATGACCTGAAAAAGTTGGGAATTATTGACCAAATATTACCTGAACCCACTGGTGGCGCTCATGCTGATCCTTTAAAAGCTGCTAATACTCTCAAGCAAGTGTTGTTAGAAAATTTGGACGAACTCAATCGTTTAACCTCTCCAGAACGCCGCCAACTACGGTATGAAAAATTCCGCAAAATTGGTGTTTTTACCGAAGTTGCCCATTAACAGCACTGTACAATAATTGATTACCAAAGTAGCAATGCTATAATTGCCTGTGGTGCTTAAAGATTTTTAACAATCTGATTCGCCATAGGCATTTGCATTATTTAGGAATCTACTTTGAGTGTAAAAAGTGATTTTCCAGGCGATGAATTGCCGTCTTGACTGGGAAAACTCATAACACATCAACTGTTGAAGTGCATAATAGCAGTTTATTGATGAAAATCATCAGATTTTTAGATTCCTTTAATCTATCCAAACCGAGAAATGTGAATAATTGGGTATTAATTAAGATTTGGGAACTGCCAAAAAATTGGGAGACACAATGAGTGTTGAGCAAAAACGACGTGCCCTGATTACTGGGGCAAGTAGTGGAATTGGAAAAGCAACGGCTTTAGCCTTTGCGAAGGCGGGAATAGATGTTGCCTTAGTCAGTCGTTCCTTAGATAAGTTAGAGGCTGTAAGAGAGGCTCTACAGCATACTGGAGTAGAAGCGAAAGCTTACGCTGTAGACTTAGCGCGGATTTCTGAAGTACAAGAAAATATCCAAGCGATCGCCCTTGACTTTGGTGATATAGACATTCTGGTAAACAATGCTGGCATAGGCTACACAGCTGCTTTGAGCGATACTCCCTTAGAGGATTGGCAGCAGGTAATTAACTTGAATCTTACCAGCGTATTTCAGTGCATTGTGGGGATTTTGCCTTCAATGCGCGATCGCAGCACAGGCACAATTATCAACGTCGCTTCCATTGCCGCCAAGCAACCGTTTCCCAATTGGGGAGCATACAGCGTCAGCAAGGCTGGTTTGGTTGCTCTCTCTCAAACTCTGGCACAAGAAGAACGTCCCCACGGCATTCGGGTTACAGTTATCTGTCCTGGCGCAGTCAATACCGAACTTTGGGACACAGAGACAGTCCATGCCAACTTAGATCGCTCAAAAATGTTAACCCCGGAAATTGTAGCTCAGTCAATTCTCCACACAGTTCTATTACCACAACAGGCAGTCATTGACGAATTGATCCTGATGCCTAGCGCTGGCGCACTCTAATTTATTTTTTGTCATTAGTCAAAAGTCATTTGTCCTTTGTTTTTTACCAATGACCAATACTTCTCTACGAGAGGCTGTCGCCAACGGCAAAGCTCAGTACAAGTGACTAATGACTAATGACCAAATCATAACCAACACTGAATCATGACTATCGCTAGTTCAAACGGTTCCAATAGCTCTCAATCGCCTCTGATTCCCGACTTAGCAGAAGCCATAACTCCCAGACCTGATCGCAATACTCACAATGGGCGACAAGTAGATTTGTCACCGCCAAAAGAGGAACAGTTAGAGGATATGAAGGATGCCGTGCGGACACTAATATTGGGTGTTGGAGAAGATCCCGAACGTGAAGGACTTCTCAAAACACCCAAGCGGGTGGCTGAGGCAATGCGATTCCTTACCAGTGGCTACAACCAATCTCTTGAAGAACTCGTTAACGATGCCATTTTTAATGAAGGGCATAATGAGATGGTATTAGTTAGAGATATTAATTTTTTTAGTCTGTGCGAACACCATATGTTGCCATTTATGGGTAAAGCGCACGTTGCTTATATCCCTAACCAAAAAGTTGTCGGACTGAGTAAACTAGCCCGTATTGTCGAGATGTATTCCCGCCGCTTGCAAGTACAGGAAAGGCTAACCCGCCAAATTGCCGAAGCAGTTCAAACTATTCTCGAACCTCAAGGCGTTGCCGTTGTGATGGAAGCTAGCCACATGTGCATGGTGATGCGAGGAGTCCAGAAACCAGGTTCTTGGACTGTCACCAGCGCAATGGTTGGTGTGTTTCAAGAACAACACAAAACCCGCGAAGAATTCTTTAATTTAATTCGCCACCAAGCAGCGTTCTTTTAGGATTTGGGCATTGGGCATTGGGCATGGGGCATGGGGCATGGGGCATGGGGCATTGGGGAAATACTTACTACAATCTCCCCTCTGTCCCCTTGTCCCTCATCTACTCGCTAATTTCTCAAACAATTTGGCTACTTTATCTAAATCCTTATCTCCAGGTGCACGTTCTACACCGCTAGATAAATCAATGCCGCTAGGATTAACCTGACTCAGGGCTTCCACAATATTATCTGCTGTTAGCCCTCCAGCTAAAAACCAAGGACAACTGGGGCTAAATTGCTCTAGCATCTCCCAATCTAAGGTTTTGCCTGTACCACCAAGTTGTTGCGGATGGTAAGCATCAAGTAGTAAAGTATCCACGTATTTGATGTAATCAGTGGCAGTGTCAAGATGCTCAATACTACGAATTCTTAATGCTCTAATAATTTCAACATTGGGTAAAGCTTGACGTAACTGGTAGCAAAAATCTGGTGATTCATCTCCGTGTAGCTGGACACTATTTAACCCAGAGTCAGCAACTATTTGGCTGATTTCGGCGATGCTAGCGTTAGCAAAAACACCAATTTTGTCAATATTTGCCGGGAGTTCGGCTACTGCTGCCCGAATTTGGGATGTAGTGACGTAGCGAGGTGAGTTTGGTACACAAATAAACCCTAGTGCAGTTGCGCCTAGAGAGGCGATCGCTATAGACTGTTGTGGTTGAGTGATGCCGCAAATCTTAACACGCATGAAAATCTAATAAATTTAAAATAATTATCAGAAAAGTCTAAACTATCTAAAAAACTTTTGGGCCTTGTAATTTTATAATCTTGTAGGTCTAGATCAACTTTTTCATTTAGGAGACAAAAGCTTGACTTCATCTATCTTACTAGCAGCCGCTGCATCTGTTCCCGCAACCCCTGCGTGGAATTCTACAGTGGCGATCATCATTAGCGTCAGCAGCCTAGTAATGGTTTTGCTAAGTACTAGGATCGAAAAACCCCTAGTTGGCCCCAAGTTCCCTATTCTGCCGATTAGTATTCCAACATTCGTTGCTGCGATGGCTTTTGGTCATATTGTTGGCATTGGCATCGTTTTAGGACTGACTAACATTGGTAGTCTGTAGTTTTGCGATGACATCGGCGTTAATTATAGCGCCGCGATAAATCCAAAACTCTCAAAAACGATTCTGGTTCTTTCTCCAGCAACATAACTTTTGAGCATTAGCCCTTCAGCTTTCGTGGAGTCACTCTATCTGAAGAGGGAGGGATTAACCTTACCTTCGATAGAGGATTCAACTACTCCATCAGCGACCATTTACGTGGCTTTAGAGAGAGGATTAATCCCCTTTGTGGGACTCAATAAGTTAATTTATGCAGGAGAAAGAACCATTAACTTATCAATGTTATAAATCCTAAAACAATAGCAGCAGGAACACCAGAAGATTTACAAGACCTACTTTACCCTCAAAATGGGGTAACTTATGGCGGATAAATGAGGGTAAATTTCTTAGGAGCGATATTTGGAAAGATTCTGGATATTACGCCTAATTGGAGGTTATTTTCTGGTAATCAAAATTACAGATTAACTTTTGTGTTTTTTAGCGTAACTTCATAGTTCAAGAATGGAGAGGTTAATAGAACAGAGATTTCCAAATTCTAATTTGCTGGAAAATTTACCAAATGACTATCCTCAACATTAATGATTTGGCCTTAAAACTTGTTGCCAAAGATTTTAGTGGCGACCATAAACCAAATAATGCTGGACCAACTAAGACCTCTCGCGCTTTAGCGATTATTCATCTCGCAGCCCACGATGCTTACGCAAAAGTTACGGGGAAGCTTAATCCGCAACTTGAAACCCTACCGCATCCACCTAAAGGAATTAGCAATGACGAAGCAACGGGCAATGCCGCACTAGTGAGTGCTGGTATCTGTGCGGCACAGCAGCTTTATCCCGACTTCGTTCAATTTATATCCACTGAAACTGCACAGCTTAACGTTGGTGTTGACTCTGGAGCACTGAACTATGGCAAGCAAGTTGCAGTGGCTTGGTTGAATGCTCGTAAGAATGATAATTCAGACTTGCCAGATCTAGATAGTAACTATAGTCTTGAGCCTGGTCGCCACCGCCCCGATCCTGTCAGCCCTAACCAAATGACTCTTGGTCGTACATGGGGATTAGTTAAACCCTTTGTGCTTTGTAATGTAGTGACTGATGCACCCCTATGTAAACAGCCAGATTTAGATAGTAAGGAATATGCCCTTGCTTTTGATGAGGTAATTGAATGTGGCAAAAGTGACATTACTCAGCGCAATGACGATTTTCGCCGTAAGGCTGTAATTGGTATTTTTTGGGGTTACGATGGCGCTAACCTGCTTGGAACTCCACCACGTCTTTACAATCAGGTTGTACTTGAAATTCCAGAATTTAAAGCACTTCCTAATTCCGGCAAGATCAAACTATTAACTGCAATTAATGTGGCGATGGCTGACGCTGGAATTGCAGCATGGCACTGGAAATATGTTTATGACTTCTGGCGACCTGTTGTAGCCATTCGTGAGGCGGAAGCGGGTTGGGGTCCCTCACCTGGTCAGGATAGCGATGGAAACGCCCTTCCTGCTCAGGGAGACGGAAATATTCTTCGTGGTAAAAAAGGCGATCCTTTTTGGCTCCCATTGGGTGCGCCCAAGAGTAATCCTATTACTAAGCCTGTAAACAATTTCACGCCAAACTTCCCAGCCTATCCATCAGGACATGCTACTTTCGGTTCAGCTTGTTTTGAGGTTGCTGCCGCTCTTCTTTGCAAGACACCTGAAGAAATTTTTGTCAATTTTGTTTCTGATGAGTTTAATGGCAAGACAACAGATAATACTGGTGCTGTCCGTCCGCGATATGAAGTAACTTTTACGCTTCGAGAAGCCATCGAAGAAAATAAGAGCAGTCGTATTTATCTGGGTGTGCATTGGATCTTTGATGCTACTGGTGGTGAAATAGTTGGCAAAGCCATAGCCCATAAAGTCGTCGATGCTTTTAAGTAAATTGTTGATGAGCAGATTTTGTCAATGGGTTAAGTTCTATAAATTTTATTTTTTCAATCTGACAAACTCAAGATGAGGGGAATGAGGGGATGAGGAAGTAGATTTCTCCCCCTGTTTCCCAATCCAGAAGTTTGTTTACAGGCATTAATTGTCTATTCTAGAAATAAGAGCATTTCGTAACTCGGCACTACCGAATTGATGCTCAGAAGTATATGTATAAGTATATACGCAAATATTGCAGTATAGGAACTACTGATGATATCTAGTTTTAGGACAATGTAATGCAAACAAATTGGAAAATTGGGTCTTTATTTGGAATTCCCCTGTTTTTAGACCCGTTGTGGTTTGTGATTTTAGGGTTGGCAACCCTTAATTTTGGGGTAGCTTATCAACAATGGGGGACTGTTATAGCTTGGAGTGCTGGAATAGTTATGGCACTGTTGCTATTTGGTTCAGTTTTGTTACATGAGTTGGGTCATAGCTTGGTAGCCCGATCGCAAGGCATTAAAGTTAACTCCATTACTTTATTTCTGTTTGGCGGGATTGCTGCTATTGAAGAAGAATCTAAAACTCCTTTCAAAGCTTTTCAAGTTGCGATCGCTGGGCCTTTGGTGAGTATCGTACTATTTTTACTGCTACGTCTGGGAGCTACTGTGATCCCGGATACTAGTCCACTCAGTGTCATGGTTGGAGATTTGGCGAGAATTAACTTGGTGGTAGCTCTATTTAACCTGATTCCCGGCTTACCTTTAGATGGGGGACAAGTTTTAAAAGCCGCACTATGGCAAATAACAGGTAATCGTTTTCAAGCTGTACACTGGGCTGCTAGGGCTGGGCAAATTTTGGGTTACAGTGCGATCGCTTTGGGATTTGTTGTAGATTTCTTGACCAGAGAATTAGTCATTGGTTTGTGGATGGCGATGTTAGGTTGGTTTGCTGTCCGCAACGCCAAT
>JBBSCU010000074.1:0-20568 GCA_038249935.1 Chroococcales cyanobacterium | reverse complement strand
GCAACCATTCCCAATCTCCCCAGTCTCTACGACCCCTTTTCCACTGAAGCCAAGTGGCAAAAATTCTGGGAAGACAACCAAATTTACAAAGCTGACCCCAACAAAGGTGGTGAACCCTACTGCATCGTCATTCCGCCGCCGAATGTCACCGGCAATTTACATATAGGTCACGCTTTTGAAAGTGCGTTGATTGATACCCTTGTCCGCTACCACCGGATGCAGGGGCGCAATACCCTGTGGCTACCCGGAACTGATCACGCCAGTATTGCTGTGCATACGATGCTGGAAAGGCAACTCAAGACAGAGGGTAAGACTCGCTACGAGTTGGGGCGCGAGAAGTTTCTAGAACGCGCTTGGCAATGGAAGGCGGAGTCTGAGGGAACAATTCTGAATCAGCTACGACGCTTGGGTGTCTCGGTGGACTGGTCACGGGAAAGGTTTACTCTAGATGAGGGTTTATCCAAAGCTGTTGTCGAGGCGTTTACTCGCCTCTACGAGGAAGGCTTAATTTATCGTGGTGAATATTTAGTTAACTGGTGTCCAGCTTCTGGGTCGGCTGTGTCTGATGTGGAGGTAGAAAATCAAGAGGTTAATGGGAATCTATGGCACTTCCGTTATCCCCTCACCGATGGTTCTGGTTATGTAGAGGTGGCGACAACTAGACCAGAAACTATGCTAGGCGATACAGCAGTAGCAGTTAATCCCAATGACGATCGCTACAAACATCTCATCGGCAAAACTGTAACTCTGCCCATTCTACACCGAGAAATTCCCATCGTTGGCGATGAATTTGTTGACCCCACTTTCGGCACGGGTTGCGTGAAAGTAACTCCCGCCCATGACCCCAATGATTTTGACATGGGTAAGCGTCACAATTTGCCGTTGATCAACATTATGAATAAAGACGGCACTCTCAACGCCAATGCCGGGGAGTTTCAAGGGCAAGACCGCTTTGTTGCTAGAAAGAATGTGGTTTCTCGCCTAGAGGCAGATGGCTTTTTGGTGAAGATAGAAGATTATAAGCATACCGTTCCCTACAGCGATCGCGGCAAAGTACCCATTGAACCTCTGCTCTCAACTCAGTGGTTCGTCAAAATTCGCCCCTTAGCTGACAAAACTCTCGAATTCCTCGACCAGGAAACTTCCCCGGAGTTCGTCCCCCAACGCTGGACTAAGGTCTATCGTGATTGGCTAGTAAAACTCAAAGATTGGTGTATCTCTCGTCAATTATGGTGGGGGCACCAAATTCCAGCTTGGTACGCTGTCAGTGAAACGGACGGGCAAATTACCGATAACACGCCCTTTGTAGTAGCAAAATCGGAAACTGAAGCTTGGGAAAAAGCGAAATCACAGTTTGGTGAAAATGTCAAGTTAGAACAAGACCCAGATGTGCTAGATACTTGGTTTTCTTCTGGACTTTGGCCATTTTCAACTTTGGGCTGGCCAGAACAAACTCAGGATTTAGCGACTTATTACCCGACTACGACTTTGGTAACAGGCTTTGACATCATCTTTTTCTGGGTTGCCCGAATGACGATGATGGCTGGGTACTTTACGGGGCAAATGCCTTTCCAAACAGTTTACATCCACGGTTTGGTGCTGGATGAAAAAGGTCAGAAGATGTCTAAAACTAAAGGTAATGGCATTGACCCATTGTTATTAATTGACAAATATGGTACTGATGCTCTGCGGTATACTTTAATTAGGGAAGTGGCTGGTGCTGGTCAAGATATCAGATTGGAATACGATCGCAAAAAAGATGAATCAGCATCAGTAGAAGCATCCCGCAACTTTGCTAACAAATTGTGGAATGCAGCCCGGTTTGTGATGATGAATTTGGATGGACAGACGCTGCAACAATTGGGGAATCCAGTCGCTATAGAATTGAGCGATCGCTGGATTCTCTCGCGCTATCATCAAGTTGTCAAACAAACCACCAATTACATCGATAATTACGGTTTAGGGGAAGCAGCCAAGGGACTCTACGAATTCATTTGGGGTGATTTCTGCGATCAGTATATTGAACTGGTGAAATCTCGCCTTCAGCAAGATGCAGATCCCGCTTCGCTACACGTAGCACAGCAAACCCTTGGCTACGTGCTAGAAGGAATTTTGAAACTACTTCATCCCTTCATGCCTCATATTACCGAGGAAATTTGGCAAACTCTCACCCAACAACCAGCAGATTCTCCGCAAACTTTAGCCTTGCAACTCTATCCCCAGGTGGATGCAAACTTGATTGATTCAGCATTAGAAGAACAGTTTGAATTGCTGATTGCTACTATCCGCACAATTCGGAACTTGCGTGCTGAGGCGGATATTAAACCAGGGGTAAAAGTGACAGCGAATTTGCAAACGGAAAGCCAGAAGGAGCGGGAAATCCTGACTGCTGGACAAGACTACATTAAAGATTTGGCGAAAGTTGAGACTTTAACCATTACTGACAAGCAAGAAAACCAAACTGTTGCTGCTAAAAAACCTCAAAGGGGTTTGAAGACAATTGGCTTAATTATTGTGGGCATAGTCTTTGGTAGATTGGGTTTAGCTGTAGGGAATGCCATTGATGACACTCCCATTGTCGGAACTTTCTTTGAACTAGTTGGTTTTGGTTACACAGCTTGGTTTGTTAGCCAAAATTTATTAACTGCTCAAGCGAGACTTAGATTATGGAACCGGTTTTTCCCGCAGAGAGAATTAGAACAGCCACAAGAAGCAGAAAATGCGATCGCTGGTGTGATTGGTACAATACAAGTGCTAATTCCTCTGAGCGGCGTAGTGGATATTGAACTTGTGCGTGCCAAACTAGAGAAAAGTCTAAGTAAAGCTGAAGCGGAAGTTCAATCTCTGAGCGCCAGATTAAACAATCCTAGTTTTGTGGATAGAGCTAGACCCGACGTGGTACAAGGAGTACGAGACACTTTAGCAGAAGCACAGAAGCAAGCTGAAATTTTGCGCGATCGCCTTCAGGCGTTGCGGTAGGCATGGCCTGCGTGGCTTAGGATAACTGTAATGGGTAATGGGAGTCTTAATAATTCCCAATTACCCATTACCAATTAACAAGATCCAAATATAAATTCTGGCACTTATTTTTTATTTATTAAATTTTTTTGAATTCTGAATTGGAGCGAAGCGACCCTCATGCTATATCTAGCCCAGGTGCGTAAAAATGATTTTTTAGACCAGCACCAGTTACGCTTGTTGGCACGTCAGGAAGCTGATAACTTGTGGGCGATGATTCCTGAAGAAGCTTTCATTCTGCTGGGAAAGGGAAATCCCATGAGCGAAAAATTGCTTGTTTTAGTGGAGCTTTCCCCTACAGGCGATATTGAAAGAATAGAAGATGCGAGCAACTGGGTACTTCATCTGGTACAAAGCTATCTTACCACTGGCATTACCCCGGATTTTTTGCAGCACGAAGCCGAGCGAGCAGAACATTGGCGACAATCGCTGACGTTGCAAAACCAAGACTTAGCGCGGCGCTCTTTGGAATTGGAAGCTCGTCGTGAACAAATTCAAGCTTTAGAAGAAAGCCTCAAACGTGAAAAAAACGGTTATCACCGAGAGGAAAGTTAAAGTAAAACTTTAATGTTGATACAAATAGGCAGTAGAGGCAAAAGAATTTGTATCAACCATTGAGTAAAAAGCAATTACCCGGATTTAAAGGTAAAAAAACGGTTGTTTCTCTTACCTTCAGTCGTAGATATAGCGGTTCCCATTCAGATGCGGTACAACGTTATATCCCAATGTGTAGGGGCACGGCATGCCGTGCCCCTACGGGTGTACCTCACGTAAACGAGAACTGCTATAATCTTGATTCTTAATTGCTATGGTGAACGATTTATGAGTTCAAAAAGGTTTTGAACTCATAACTATACTCATACTACGATGCCAACAACTGCCGAATTAACCTAGCTACAGCCTTCTGGGTGAAGCGATTGGCAATTTGTTGACCCAAACGCTGCACACCTGGATTTATCAATAATTGGGCAACTTGGGACGCAAATTGTGCTGGGTCAAAAACTTGGGTTTCTCGAAGAATATTCAAAATACGTTTGATCTGCTCCAAGGTTTGTTGTTGCTCAACTGTCGCCGCTGGAGTTTCATTAACTGCTGTCAATCCTACCCGTTCCCGCAGCATATAGGTGAAGTTATGCAAAACATTCTTACCTAAAGCATCGAGTCCGTTAACAGATTCATCTACCAGCTTGTCACGAATAAAAGCGCCGCGTTCAGAAGCGAGAAATTCTATCCCCTGGTTCAGCACTAAGTTAAAGTCGTAGTCTTGACTGTTACTCGCATTTTTTAACAAGTTCTCTAAGCGATTCCAGCGAAATCTGCCATCTTTAAATAGCAAATCTTGCAATGATGCTCTTAATTGTGGTGCTGGGTCAGTTAACAGACGCTTGGAAACGTAGGGATAAGCTTCGCTGAGAACTTTAAAGTCGGGATCTATAAATATTGCAATACCTTCCAGCGTCACAAGGGAGCGAATAATTAAAGCGTAGTAGGGAGGTACGCGGAAAGGATACTCATACATTAAAGCCGATAGTTCATCGGTAATACTTTTAATGTTAAGTTCGGCAACACTGGCTCCTTGGGCATCAGCAAAGACTCTCGCAAAAGCTGGGATAATTGGGGTTAAATCGGTTTCTGGTGATAAAAAATCTAACTTAACGTAATCTTTTGCTAGTCCTTCAAAGTCGCGGTTGACGACGTGGACGATCGCTTCAATTAAACCATAACGCTGTAGTGGCTGAATCTCGCTCATCATCCCAAAGTCGAGATAAGCCAATTTACCATCTGGTGTTGCTAACAAATTACCAGGGTGAGGATCGGCGTGGAAAAATCCATGTTCTAGCAACTGGCGCAAAGAACACTGCACACCCACTTCAATTAGATAACGAGCATTTATACCTTGGGCGCTAATTTCTTCTGTCTGAGTTAATTTAGTGCCGTTAATCCACTCCATCGTTAATACACGACGATTAGTGTATTCCCAGTAAATTTTCGGTACATATACGTCTTTCATATGACCGTATAACTGGAAAAATCGCTCGGCATTTTCGCCCTCATGGATGTAGTCCATTTCTTCAAAAATGCGATCGCCTAATTCATCGAGAATTCCAACTAAGTCACTTTTTACCCGTTTGACCTTTTTCTGCACCCAAGCCGCGACGTTACGCAAAATATACAAGTCAATGGTGATCCGCTCTCTTAAGTCGGGGCGTTGGACTTTAACGGCAACTTCTTCACCAGTTTTTAGTTTACCTTTATAAACTTGCCCCAATGAAGCCGCAGCAATTGGTTGGGCTGAGAGTTCTGCGTAAACCTCTTGGGGAGGTGCACCTAATTCTTCTGTGATAAACTGGTAAGCAATTTCGTTGGGAAAAGGCGGTAATTGGTCTTGTAGCTTCGTTAATTCTTCTAAGAATACGGGAGGAACCAGATCCGGTCTGGTGGACAAAGCTTGGCCAATTTTGATGTAAGCAGGCCCCAGTTGGGTCAGCAAGACTCGTAGCTGAGAGGCTCGGCGGCGATCATTTTTGACGACAATTCCCCGTTTACTATCCGACCACAACCCAAAAGCAAAGGATAGAGTCGGCCCCAACACAGCAAAAATCCGCCGGATAACTTGCAGGGGTCTGTTTTTATAATGCACCGCTATGCTTACGGGATCGTAAAGCTTCTCAGGTTCGGCTGTTGTCCTTACCTTTTGGGCAGCTAAGAGGCTTGGCGAACGCACAACCAAGCCTTGTGTACCATTTTCTGGCACTATATCAATAACGTCCAGTTCGCCCCGGCGATTTGTGCCGTTGCTACTGTCCTCCTGAATCGGTCGGGAACTAGGGGGAAGTGTCTTAACAATCATGAAGAAGGCCACCAGTCAGAACGATCACATTAAGTATTGTAACAATATGTTCAGGAATTGGCAGGGGCATTGGTTATTTCCCCCTTGCTCCCCTACTCCCTACTCCCTACTCCCTACTCCCAGTGGTTTGCTACACTGAAATGGGCATATATAGTTCAATAGTAGTAGGTATTGGAGTTGCTGAAACATTATACTTATTGTCCTGTAAATTGGAAGTATCCGGCATCTGCCCTCATGGAGAATTTGGCTTGATGTTGCTTTGCCTGCGAATTGAAAACTTTGCCCTAATTGACCAACTAGAATTAGAATTTGGCGCAGGATTAAATGTATTGACAGGTGAAACTGGCGCTGGAAAATCAATTATCTTGGATGCCATTGATGCCGCTTTAGGCGGTAAAGTCTCTAGTCGAGTCATTCGCACAGGGACAAGTCGGGCGATGGTAGAAGCGACTTTCACTTCAAACGCCCCCCTAGCGGCTTGGTTGACTGAACAAGAAATAGATTTACTTGATGAAAATTCCGTAGTTATTAGCCGAGAAATTACGGCCACTGCTAGCAATATCCGCAGCCGATCGCGAGTGAATGGCGTGTTGGTAAATCGTCAGATCATGGGAGGAATGCGCGATCGCTTGGTGGAAATCACAGCCCAAGGTCAAGCGGTACAAGTGGGACAATCTGCCCAAGTCCGGGACTGGTTGGATTTGTATGGTGGCGACTCTTTAATGCAGCAGCGTCATCAAGTCGCCACGATCTTCAGTACTTACCAACAGGCGCATCTAGCACTAGAAAAACGCCGAACATCGGAACGGGAACGGTTGCAACAATTCGACTTACTCAATTATCAAGTGCAAGAATTGGGAGCAGCCAACCTCGGCGAATCTAATGAATTGGAACAGTTGGGACAAGAACGGGAACGCCTAAATCATGTCGTCGATTTGCAACAGATGAGTTACAAAGTTTATCAAGCTTTGTATCAAAACGATAATGAAACCCCAGCCGCCGCAGATTTATTGGGCAACAGTGAGGCGACATTAAATCACATGGTGGAATATGATACCCAACTGCAACCCCTATTGGAATTGGTGCGGGACGCGCAAGCTGCGGTAATGGAAGTGGGAAAGCAAATTAATGCCTATGGGGATGGTTTGGAAGCCGATCCCCATAGGTTGGAAGAGGTGGAAGAACGGATTCAAGAATTAAAGCAAATTTGTCGTAAGTATGGGCCGACACTAAAAGAAGCGATCGCTTATTACCAACGTATTCAAGGGGAGTTAGGGATACTTAACGACAGCGAACAATCTATCGAAAACCTAGAACAGCAAGAAAAGGCGTGTTTTGAAAAACTCACCCAAGCAAGTAATCAGTTAACTCAACTGCGGAGTAAAGCGGCTGCTAATTTAGAATCACGTTTGATCACTGAACTCAAGCCCCTAGCGATGGAAAAGGTGAAGTTTCAGGTTGAAATATTACCTGCTTCCCCAACTGCGATGGGAGCAGATAAAATTACCTTTATATTTAGTCCCAACCCTGGAGAACCACTGCAACCTTTAACGGAAATTGCCTCTGGCGGTGAAATGAGCCGCTTTTTACTAGCGCTGAAAACTTGTTTTTCTCAGGTTGATGTGGCTGGGACAATGGTATTTGATGAAATTGATGTCGGGGTTTCGGGAAGAGTCGCCCAAGCGATCGCAGAAAAATTACACCACCTAAGTCAACGTAATCAAGTATTATGTGTTACTCACCAGCCCTTAGTTGCAGCAATGGCAGATCGCCATTTCCGTGTGGATAAGCAAACTATCAATCAAAGCAAAAATAAAAAAGACAACGCCGAGCAGCGTACCGTTGTCAGAGTTACTGCCTTAGATAATTTAACCACCCGCCGGGAAGAACTAGCGCAGTTAGCTGGTGGTAAATCTGCAAGTGATGCGATCGCTTTTGCCGAATCTCTGTTATTACAAGCTGCTAACCACCGACGCGGGGAGCATACTTAACAAGTTTAAGCTTGAAAAAGGATGAGTTTAAGAATTCTGGAGTCTTGCACTCTTCTTTATACAAAAGCAATTCGTCAGTTTCCACAAAAGGCGATTCTTTATTTATCGAAGCCTCGACTAGGTTAAAACCTTTTGTAGTGTCTGCTGGGAGATTATTATTCATAATACTCACCGAATAAAAACGATTTAGTATCCAACATGGAAACTCAGAAACAGGGCTTATATCTACCATCATACTGATATTTCTTTGAGCCAACCTTAAGCATCTGCGATCGCTTACACGTTATATAAAGTTCACCAGTCACACCAATCGGAACTAATTGTAAATGTTGATCCATCCATACAGCAGATTTCAAATTAGTGAAGTCCACAAGCTAAGTCTCAAAGCAAAGTATAAAGCGTGTTTTAATTCTGACTCCTGAATTCTGACTCCTGAATTCTGCTGTATTACTGATTCTTTAAATCTCTCTACTACTACTGATGGTTTTTTGCTGTTGATAACGCTGTTTAAACTGCTGTTGCTGTATTTTATGATCAACAATTGGTTCAGGATAGCCAACAGCATGACGTTCTAAAGATGGAATTTTACCAGTAACTAAATATTCTGTATCAACAGACCGCAATTCTGACACCCATTGCCGAATATATTCCCCATCTGGATCGAATTTTTGTGTTTGACTAGCTGGGTTAAAAATCCGCACAGGTTTCGGGTCCATTCCGCTAGAAGCACTCCATTGCCAACCGCCATTATTGGCAGATAAATCTCCGTCAATCAATCTCTGCATAAAGTATTTTTCTCCCAATTGGGGATTAATTAGCAAGTCTTTAGTGAGAAAACTGGCGACAATCATTCGACAACGGTTGTGCATCCAGCCGCTTTCATTCATCTGGCGCATTGCTGCATCCACAATGGGATAGCCTGTTCTTCCCTCACACCAAGCTTGGAAGTGTTCTTCATTAGTTTCCCAAGGAAAGTTTTTAAAGGTGTCGCGGAAAGCACCATCAGCCAATTCGGGGAAGTTATACATTGCGTGTTGATAAAACTCCCGCCAAGCTAATTCTTGTTGCCATGTGCGGATAGCGGCGGCAGTTTCCTCGCTGCGGCTATTTTCTTGTGCTTCTATGGTGGCTTGCCAAACGGTGCGAATGCCAATTACCCCAAATTTCAAAGCCGCACTCAGTTGCGATGTACCATCTACTGCGGGAAAATTTCGCTGTTCTTGGTATTCAGTAATCGCTTTAGTAGTAAATTCCTCTAGCCGTTCTTGCGCCGCCGCTTCTCCCGGCGAAATAATCAATTCTCCATCCCAGATAAATCCTAAATCTTTCGCTGAAGGTAATGCGATCGCTCCGGCTTGTTTGGCAATTTCCTGTTCAGCTTCCGTTAACCCCTCAACATTTTGTAGAGTTTCAACTGGTTGAGCCTTCGGTTTGGTAATCCAATTTCTCCAAAACGGTGTGTAGACGGTGTAACGACTGTTACCACCCGTGCGGATCTCCTCTGGGGAGTTGAGGATCTGATCCCAGTTTTGGTTAAGAAACTCAATGCCTTTTTCTTTAAGGACATTTATAATAGCGCGATCGCGTTCTTGCGAATAAGGTTCTACATCCCAATTCCAAAAAACAGCTTTGGCATTTATTGCCTCTGCTAAAGCTGGTATCGCTTGCACAGGATGGGCGTGGAGTATTAATAACTGGCTGCCGACTTCAGCATACCGCTCTTGGAGTTTCTGCAAACAGCCAATCATATAAGTTACTCTCACAGGAGCAACATCATCCCGTTCCAGAATATGCGAATCAAGGCAAAACACGCCCACCACTTTCGGACTCTGCTGTTTTGCCGCAGCCAGTCCCGTATTGTCAGAAATGCGTAAATCGCGCCGATGCCAAAATAGAATTAAGTCAGACATTCCATACTGAAGATAGTTCACCCGTACTATATTAAATGCTAGTGATACTAATTAGCATCATTCTGACGATAAATTTATGCTGTGAGTGGGGAGTGAATTAAGCAGAAGGTTAGATTCTCAATTTGGTCTATCAAAGAATTATTAGACAAGGAATTGAGCAAGGGAGACGAGAAGAGGCGTTCTCAGTAGTCATGCGCCAACTTCCTCGGCGAATTGGTGTAGTTGCTCCAGAATTGCGTAGGCAAAGCCCGTCGTAGACATCGCAGATTGAGGCACTGTCTCTGACTCAATTAGAGGATTTGAGTGAGGCACTATTAGATTTCTCGACATCATCGGATTTAACAAGCTGGTTCAATAGTGTTAGAGAAGCCTAAATCGTCTGCATCATCTGGCATAGCTTTCAGGGGTTCTGCCACATATTCAATGGTAATATTGTTCTTAAATGAACTCCGCAGATATTGCGATCGCCATTTTAGCTGTTTGATCTTTCTGATGCGAACTCACGTTAAATAATCCTACGGCACTCAGGCGATGTCTGCGACGGGCTACGCCTACGCTCGTCGAATTTTGTGCCAGATTAGCCCTGCGACAATCAACCCTAAACCTACTTGCCAAATCGAAGATTCCACCCAAAAAGCGAGGAAAAGGCAAGATACAAGACCTAGCCAACCCACCCATACAGG
The DNA here is from genome assembly GCA_038249935.1 of Chroococcales cyanobacterium. GTDB lineage: Bacteria > Cyanobacteriota > Cyanobacteriia > Cyanobacteriales > Nostocaceae > Nostoc. The sequence goes on along the minus strand of JBBSCU010000074.1, from coordinate 10,115 downwards.
ATAGAGTCGCTCCGATGGGGTGAGGCGCAAGGAGGCGAAGTTGGTAATTGCATAATAAATCAAAACACTAAAAGCACTAAATGACCAAGTAGTTTTGACATTACCTAATAGTACCAGCAGAGCGATCGCTATCCCGACAAATACCACAGCCCAGTATGGGGTTGTCTGTTGTTGATTAAGACGTGCTAAGAAATTTGGCGCATCTGAGCGGCGTCCCATTGCCAATAACACGCGGGATAAGCCCAAAATCAAGTTCAATAGTACGCCCAGCATTGCTGTCACCGCACCAATAGCTAAAACCAAAGCACCACCAGAACCGGCAACGCTGCGGACTACCACTTCCAGGGGTGCTGCCTTCGTCTGCCCTGTGGCACTTCCCAAGACATCTGCGCCCACAGCCCCAATGCTAACTATCGCCACCGTCATATATAGCAGCATTGTCAGCAGCAGACAGACAATCATGGCTTTAGGAATCGTTTCCCTTGGCGAACGTGCTTCTTCCCCCATTGTGGCTATGCGCCCATAACCTGTGTAGGCGACAAACATTAAAGCGCTAGCATGGAGTACTGCTCCTGGGGATGTTGTGAAAAATGGTGTCAAATTCTCAATTCCCACTTCGGCTGCACGGGGTAGACAAGCAAGAATAAAGAAGCCTAAAGATAACAGCGTTACCGACACAATCACGGTATTGGCAACATTAGAGCGGCGGATACCACTTAAGACAACCAACGTCATCATCACAACAGCGAAGAGGGCTGTAGGAACTACCCAACTGGAATTAAAACCGCCAATGTTTAGTAAGTAACCAGCAAAACCTAAAGCGGCGGTTGCGGCTGAGGCAGTCTTTGCTACCAAAAACATCCAGCCGGCGGTGAAGCCCAATGCCGGGGTGAGATATCTATAACCATATTCATAAGTGCCACCACTAACAGCGTGATTAGCTGCTAACTGGGCGCTGTTGAGTCCATTACAGGTGGCAACAATTGCCCCAATTGCTACCGCCAAAATTACCGAAGTTCCAGCAATCCCGGCTGCAATCCCGATACTGACAAATACACCCGTACCAACAATCGAACCAAGTCCCATCAAAGTTGCGCCAACAACCCCTAACTCTCGTTTCAGTTGGGGCGGAGAATTTGTAGCAGACATTTTAATGTTTAATTTTTCTTTTTACCCCATTCTACAATTATGTACACCCTCATATAGAGTTGTATAAGTAGGTTATTTTGTGATTGTTCAGTGTCGGCGCACTTCCTGAACAATTACATTTTGAGCGCGATCGCATATATATGCTATTCGTAAATAACACATATCAGGCAATAAAGCTTATGGATGACGATAAAAATCTCCCAAAGAAAAAGGGCAGGACACTCCCTCCAAAGCTGATCATTTGGCTAGGAAAGTTTATCTGGACGAGTATGTGGCACATAATGATGTCAAAGCTTGCTCCTAGCAATCAGTCGGGAGCGTATATTCGTCCTAATAGCCAGTTTCGCAAGTTCATCGGCACAGAGTCGGGAAACCTACACCCACCAACAACGGGGCGCTACAAACTTTATGTTGGGCTGGGCTGTCCTTGGGCACACCGGACTTTAGTTGTGCGATCGCTCAAAAAACTTGAAGTGGTAATATCAGTGTGTATCGTCTCTCCTTCTCCCATTGAAGGCGGTTGGATATTCAACCAAGAGGAACAAGGTTGCCGCACACTAGCTGAATTTTATCATCTGGCAGAACCAGGCTACAGCGGACGGGTTACAGTTCCAATTTTATGGGACAACCAAACAAAAACTATCGTCAACAATGAGAGTTCAGAGATTATTGTAATGCTGAACTCTCAGTTTAACGAGTTCGCCAACAATCCTACACTTAATCTCTACCCAGAAGAACTCAGAGATAAAATTGACTGGTGGAATGAGAAGATTTATCACGCAGTAAATAACGGTGTATATCGCTGCGGCTTTGCCCAGAGCCAAGAAGCATACAATCAAGCCTGTAATGAACTGTTCGCAACTCTCGATGAGATTGACACTGCATTGCAGACTAATCGATATCTGTGCGGGGACAATCTCACACTGGCTGATGTGCGTTTATTCACGACGTTATTTCGTTTTGATAGTGCCTACTATGGGCTGTTTAAGTGCAGTAGGCGGCGAATTCGAGACTATGAGAATCTGGGAGGCTACTTAAGTGATCTATATCAGCTTCCAGGTGTTGCTGACACCTGCGATGTAGAAAGTGTGAAGCGGGACTACTACGGAAATCTATTCCCACTTAATCCCAGTGGGATCATTCCCGATGGCCCGGATATGTCGTATCTTAATCAACCACATGGTCGCGATCGCATCGGCAAAGTGAATAATTGATAACTGATACCTCAATAGCTCCATTCTGGAGTTGATGTAATTGTGAACCAGATTAATCGAGTTGCAATTGTCGGTGGAACTCATGGCAACGAGTTTACAGGAGCCTACCTGATCCAAAAAAAAAGGATGGTACAATCTTTGGGATGATTCATCCAGAGCTTCAGGATCAAGATTATCAACCCTTGCTTCCAGGAGATCCAATGTTTTTGAATTTTGATAATCAAACAATTATTTATAAGGGAGCATCTACCGTTTGGCCTATATTTATTAATGAAGCAGCTTACTACAATCTGGGAATTGCAATGTGTTTTACCCAGAAGCAGCAAATTAATATCTAGGATGCTGAGAAAATTTTAATTGAACCATAAAACCCAAACTTAACACTAGAATTTACGCTTTAAATTGTCCAAATACTTGAACTTATAATGAAAATCAAGCGACAAGGAAACAAACCAATAGCCAGTCTTTCTTTAGACTTAGATAATATTTGGTCTTATTTAAAAAATCAGGGCGCTCCGGGTTGGGAGACTTTTCCCTCTTACCTGGATATCGCAGTACCTCGTTTTTTAGATATTCTCCAGCAATGGAATTTGACAATTACAGTGTTCATTGTCGGTCAAGATGCAGCCCTAGAAAAGAATTTTAAGGCATTACAAGCGATCGCTAATGCCGGTCACGAAATTGGCAATCATTCATTTTATCATGATCCTTGGCTACATCTCTATTCAGAAGATGAAATTGAAGAAGAAGTATTACTAGCCGAACAACACATCAAGCGCGTCACCCATCAACACCCTGTCGGCTTCCGGGGTCCTGGATACAGTTTTTCTCCGGCGGTATTGAAAGTTTTAGCACGACGGGGATACGAATATGATGCTTCGACTTTTCCCACATTTTTGGGGCCTATAGCACGAGCTTATTATTTGATGACTTGTAAACTGAGCAAGGAAGAACGCAAGAAACGAGAGGCTCTGTTTGGCGGTTTCAAAGACGGTTTGCAGCCTCTAAAACCTTACCAGTGGCACATGGGTAAGGATAAACTGACTGAGATTCCCGTTACCACCATGCCAATTTTCAAGATACCAATTCACTTCAGTTACATAATGTATCTGAGTACATTTTCTTCTGAACTGGCTTTACTCTACCTCCGAATTGCCCTCTGGCTATGTAAACTTACACAGGTTCAACCTTCTTTACTACTCCATCCTACAGACTTTTTAAGTCAAGAGGATGTGCCAGAACTATCATTTTTTCCTGGTATGAGCGTCCCCACCTACAAAAAGCTAGCAATAGTGAACAAAAGTTTGGAACTTATATCTAGTCAGTTCAATGTTTTAACTGTTGGACAACACGCCAAATTTGTAGCTGGTGTCCGTCAACTACCTGTATTAGTGCCTCAAAAGAGGTAAAAATATGCTTTACAGCACTTCCCGAAGTTATGAGGTACACTAATTAATCGAATTATTGTTTATCTGTGTTAATAGTCTGTCAAGTTTAAATTGATGGGTAAGAAAGTTCGTAGTAAGGACTTCAGTCCTTATTTTCTAAGCGCTAAAGTGCTTACTACAAACTTTTCATTACTAGCTTGACAGACTACTTACTAATAGCATCCCAAGTCTCTGTACCTCATAGCAGCAGGAAGTGCTGTATTACCAATTACAAGAAGCAAACAAATTAGCGACAATCTCAACTAGTTCTCCTGGTAATGGCTGAATTAGCAAAGCAAAGGTGATTTTTGCTTTTAAAAAAAGGGGGGAACCGGAGTCAAAGTCCCCCTTCTTTAAGGGGGATTTAGGGGGATCTCAAAGTATTTGCTACCAAGAAGAGGACTTTTCAAACATCCTCTTAAAGCGTCATGGGTTTTTAATTGAATAGCAAAAATTTTTATTGGTCAATAGTCATTAATTAGTCGTTTAGATAATATTCAACAACTAAAAAGCATTAAAATTATCAGGAATTTTACTGAGCCATCAAGACAATAATTATTACTAATATATACATAAATATTGTCAGGATGCCGAATATGTCAAATCTACCACTTCAGTACAAAAATTTGAAAGAGCAAGTTGAGTCAATATTACAACTTTCACAGCAAGAACCAACGCTACGTTCCCAAGATATTACATCTGTGCAAACTTCTTTAAGTAAGGCGATTTCTCCAAAATTTGAGATTGTGTTTGCAGGTGCCTTTAGTGCTGGTAAATCAATGCTAATCAATGCACTTTTGGAGAGAGAATTACTTTACAGTGCAGAGGGACACGCTACGGGTACAGAATGCAAAATCGAGTATGCAGAAGTAGATAAAGAACGTGTTGTTTTGACGTTTTTAAGTGAAGCGGAGATTCGGGAACAAGCAGTTTATTTGTGTCAGCAGCTAGGATTTGATACAGTGGCTAATATCAACCAAGCTGATGTAATTAAATCGCTACATCTGGGTTCTGAAGCTATTATTCAGCATGAGGGTGGTGAGAATAAATCAGAACGTGCAAAACAGGCGAAGGCGTTAATGTTGTTGCTAGAGGGATATATAGCAAACCGCGATCGCATCAACACGGTTAAAAATGCTACATATTCAATGGAGCAATTTAACTTTTCCAATCTCAAGGAAGCTGCTGGATATGCGCGTCGTGGTAGCAATAGTGCAGTATTGCAGCGAATAGAATATTACTGTAATCATCCTCTGCTACAAGATGGTAATGTAATTGTTGATACACCGGGTATAGATGCACCAGTAGAAAAAGATGCACAACTAACTTATGCCAAAATTCAACATCCCGATACTTCGGCGGTGGTGTGTGTGTTAAAACCTGCTGCGGCGGGTGACATGACAAAAGAAGAAACAGAACTTTTGGAATTAATGCGGGAAAATGGGGGAGTACGCGATCGCGTTTTTTATATCTTCAACCGCATCGATGAAACTTGGTATAATACCCAGCTACGACAACGATTAGATGATTTAATTAGTGGACAGTTTCGCAATACAAGCAAGGTTTATAAAACCAGTGGATTATTAGGATTTTATGGAAGTCAGATTAAACAGACAAGTATACAGGATAGATTTGGTTTAGATTCTGTTTTCGCAGAAAGTATTAAAGGTTTAGATGGTAAAGAAGAAACACCACAATTTGTCTATGCGTTTAACAACTACTGTGTAAATTCCGGGAAACTATCTTCCACTAAATTTCGTGTCTCTGTTAACGGCTTTGAAACGCCGAATCAAAATTATGTGCGGATTTTGGAAGATTCGGGAAATGAACTTATAGAACAGCTAATTGAAGATAGTGGTATTGAAGAATTTCGCAGAGCTATTACTCGCTATCTTACAGAAGAAAAGCGTCCACAATTGTTTAAAAATCTTGCTGATGACTTGGAAGATGTTTGTATTAAACTGAAGAAACATTATCAGATTGTACAACGCGATTTAGATAGTCAGCCACAAGAAATTGAGACGATGAAGGCGCAAGAGTTGCAACGTCTTAATCAGCAACTCCAGCAAATTGGTAGAGAATTTAGTGAGCATATCACACAAGAAGTTAACCAAATAATTAATACTTCCTGCGATGCTTTTGAAGCTGATTTTAAACAATTGCAATCACGAATGATTCGCCGTCTAGATGAATTGCTAGATACTTTTTCTGTAGCTGAATCTTATCGACGTGCAACCATCAGCCATCCTCGCAATGCTACTGCACCTTTAATTGCTATTTTAGTAGAGGCATTTTATTACTTAGCAAATCAATTAGAAGATATTTTGGTTGATTCTTCTCAGCAAGTAGTTGGGAATTATTTCCAGCGGTTGATTGAAAAGATTCGCAAGTCAGAATATTATCGTCAGTTGTATCGTTTATTAGATCATGATGGCGGAATTGAACAAGAGATCAGAATTTTAGAAAAACTAGTTACTCAAGCATTAGTGAGTGCAGCTAGTGTAGAGTGCGATCGCTATGTACGAGAAAGTCCTAGATTTTACGATGAAGGCACTTTTTCTATATATCAATTTCGCCAAACTTTGTTACAAACTTCTCAAGGTTACGACGCTGAAAGTATTGTGGAAGCAGAGCCAGCAATTAGGCAATTATTGAAGTTAGATTTTGAACCAAAAGTTTCCCATACTATTCGTAAATCTTTCCGTCAAACCATCAACCAAATTCTCAAAACTCAACTGTTACCAATGGCAGATCAGCAAGCCGATGAAATTTTGCAGCAATACCCACAGGCGCGTGCTTATTTAGAAAAAACACTGCAACAAGAAGCTGAAGAAAAAATTGCAACTAATCGGCGATTATTGAATGCTGTTGAAGAAAATATAGAAGTATATAATTCAGCAGCTTCTAATATCAATAGTTGTTTACAGGAGATGCAATTATCTGACCATCTTTTGCCTGTAATTGGTGATGCAGATTTGATATATGTTACTCCTGATTCATTAGATAATGGTGGCAAATTTGCTACTAATGGATTTGTGATTTCAGATGGTATAGTTGATAACCTAGCAGAAGTTTAGTATTAATATCAGGTAAACACAGATAATTTTGGATCTGTGTAAGTAGATCGGCGTGAATAATTCAAGGTTTGTAGTGAGGGCTTCAGCCCTCATAAGAGGACTAAAGTCCTCACTACGAACTAATCTCAATATTTTTTACATTACTTAATCTAGTTTGATTTATTCTCACCGACTTACTTAGCTTGTAGTTAGTGACTTTAGCGCTCACTAACTACAGCTTTGCGTAAAATAGAAAAGTTTCAAAAATTGAGGTTGATATGGAAGATGAATTCAAGGCAATCGAGTGTAATGATGATGATGATGATGTTTTGGACTTCGTAGACAATATATATAAATTTGCTAAATTGAAACAAGCAATGGATGCTTCATCTAATTCCGCGCTAGAATTTACATTGAATCAAGAATTAACTAGGCAAGGAGTAGAGATAAAACAGTCTCAGATTGTGAGTTGGTTTCAGGATGGTATAGATTGCGAAATTTTAACATAAGGTTCTCAAAGCTGGAAAAAGGGGAGAGTGAAAATTAAAATAAGTGTTGAATTTTATGTTGATGATGAAAATGTACAAATAACTAACAGCAACAATTCAGAAATCACCGAACCCGACTCGCCTCTTGATGATCTTCGCCGCATGATTCACGAGGAAAGTTAGTCAATCAAAATTTACATAATATTAAAGGCGGCTGTCAGTCTTGTTTAACCCCGAAAGGAAATAGGCGATACCTATGCGATCGCGCCACAGTAATTTTGATTAAGATTTTGATAGACAGTATGAATTTCTCCTCGCTATGTTACGACTAACAGAAGTAAAGCTCCCGCTTGATCATCCTGAAGATGAGATCAAGTCTGCCATCCTCAAAAAGCTGCAAATCACAGACGAAGAATTGATCAGCTATTCCATCTTCAAACGTAGCTATGATGCCCGTAAGAAGGCAGAGATCAGCCTTGTCTATATTCTGGATGTAGAAACGACTCAGGAGACTCATCTACTCAAGCGGCTGAAAAAAGATCCCCATGTGATTGCCACGCCAGACATGAGTTATCGCCCAGTGGCACGAGCTACTAGCAATTTGGCGATTCGCCCCATTGTGATTGGTACAGGGCCTTGCGGCTTGTTTGCGGGTTTGATGCTCGCGCAAATGGGCTTTTGCCCAATCATTTTAGAACGTGGAAAAAAAGTCCGCGATCGCACTGTTGATACTTTTGGCTTTTGGAAGAAAAAATCAGACTTCAACCCAGAATCTAATGCCCAGTTTGGCGAAGGTGGGGCGGGTACATTCTCTGATGGCAAACTCTACAGTCAAGTCAAAGATCCTCAGCATTATGGACGCAAGGTGTTAACCGAACTTGTCAATGCGGGAGCCTCACCGGAAATTTTATATATTAATAAACCGCATATCGGCACATTCAAACTGGTGGGAATCGTCCAAAGTATCCGCGCCCAAATTGAATCTCTCGGCGGTGAAATTCGCTTTCAAAGTCGGGTGGAAGATATCAACATCGAAAATGGACAGGTGCGGGGAGTTACCCTTGCCAGTGGGGAATATATCGCCAGCAATCATGTGGTTCTGGCGGTAGGCCACAGCGCCCGCGATACCTTCCAAATGTTATTTAATCGCGGGGTTTACATTGAGGCTAAATCATTTTCTATCGGCTTTCGCGTTGAACATCCGCAGTCTTTGATCGACCAATGTCGTTTTGGCGTTCAGGCTGGTCATAAGCTTTTAGGTGCTGCCGATTACAAACTGGTTCACCACTGTCAAAATAATCGTTCCGTCTATAGTTTCTGTATGTGTCCGGGGGGCTTGGTGGTTGCAGCCGCATCAGAGCCGGGGCGACTTGTCACCAATGGGATGAGCCAATACTCTCGTAATGAGCGCAATGCTAACAGTGCGATCGTTGTGGGCATCACCCCCGAAGATTATCCGGGAAATGCCTTAGCGGGAATTGACTTGCAACGGCGCTTGGAAGAACAGGCTTTTGAATTGGGCGGTGGAACTTATGAAGCTCCAGGGCAGTTGGTGGGAGACTTTCTCAACCATCGCCCTTCTACAGCATTGGGTACAGTTAAGCCGTCTTACACACCTGGGGTACATTTGGGCGACTTGAGCCAGAGTTTACCAGATTATGCGATCGCAGCCATCCGTGAAGCCCTTCCCGCTTTTGACAAACAAATTAAAGGATTTGCGATGGATGATGCCGTATTGACTGGGGTGGAAACCCGCACGTCGTCACCAATTCGGATTAAACGCAATGAGGATTATCAGAGTTTGAATACAGTCGGACTTTATCCGGCTGGTGAAGGCGCGGGATACGCTGGGGGAATTCTCTCGGCTGGTATTGATGGCATCAAAGTTGCAGAGGCGGTGGCTTTAAGTATTTTGAGGAATTGCGATAAGCTGTGAAGATTGCATTATACAAGTTTGCTGTAATAATGAACTTAACGAGTTAACAGACGGCATTAATAAACCTCTGAAAATCAGTAATATTAAAAAGGTTTTAAAATGAAATTTTACTCGGTGCAAGTACGCAAAATTTCAGGATGAAATAATGATTCAATCACTACAAAAACTCTTTACCTTTGATGAATATTTAGAGTTTTTAGAAACACAACCGGAAAACATTCGTTATGAATTACACGATGGAGATATTATTCAAATGCCGCCACCATCAGGCAAACACGAGCAGATAGTAGCATTTTTAACAATGATGTTAGGGTATGAGTGTCTTCGTCTTAAACTTTATTACGGTATACCTAAAACCGCAACAGTGAAGCCAGAAAATAAAATGTCTGGGTACTATCCTGATGTTTTATTAATGAATTTTTCTAACTTGGCTAATGAACCATTATGGGACAAACAATCTATCCTTAGTAAACCAGATTCAATTCCATTAGTGATTGAAGTAGTGAGTCAGTGCGTTGCGCGGGTTCCCCGCGTTGAAGCAACTGACGAACCCGTAAGGGTCAGTACTAACTGGAGAGATGATTATCATAAAAAGTTTGCTGACTATGTTCGCGTAGCGTCTCGAAGAGAAGAAATGGGTATTCAAGAATATTGGATTGTAGATTATGCTGCTTTGGGTAGCAAAGAATTGATAGGCGACCCCAAACAGCCAACAATCACAATTTACTCTTTAAGTGATGAGGGTGAATATCGTGGTAAACAGTTTAGAGGAGACGACCGTATAGAGTCGCCAACATTTCCAGATTTAAATCTAACTGTTGAACAAATTTTTTCAGTGCGTTATT
>JBBSCU010000073.1:0-20666 GCA_038249935.1 Chroococcales cyanobacterium | reverse complement strand
AGTTGTGCAAATTGTACCTGAGTAAACCCGGACGCACTGCCATCAAGGTCAAAGTACAATGCACCAGTAGCGCTGTTGTAGATAAATCGCTCTTCGCTAGTGGTTGTAGAAGTTCCGAGAGTAAACTGACTTGTCTCAAGTGTACCTGTTAATAACCCGCCACCAAAACCAGCAGAGGATATCTGAATACGATCATTAGTTGTGCTGAAGTTCTCAAGACGATCTAGCCCTTGATTGGAACTCTCGAAAACAAAGGTATCTGCACCTTCACCTCCAGTCAAGATATCATCGCCAAGACCACCGTTAAAGCTATTATTACCAACAGCACCAGCAGCAGAAAGATGATCGTTGCCATCGCCACCTTCTAGTAAGTTATTGCCTGATGAATAGTCAGCAATCAATCTATCGTCGCCAGCACCACCAATGAGCGTGTTATTCCCAGAGATAGTATTAATGTAAAGCTCGCCACGATACTCAGAAAAAGATCCAGAGGCAAAGATATTATCATTACCATTGTCACCATCCAGCAGATTATTGCCATTTGAATAGTCAGCGCTTAAGCTATCGTCACCTGCACCGCCATATATTTGATCATTCCCATTACCGCCACCAGAGAGAACATCGTTGCCATTGCTCCCTACAATATAATCATCGTAGGCTGTACCTAAAATATTTAATCGTTCAATATTTTTGTAGCTAACTTGATGTGAGCCAGTCTTAATCGTGCCTTGGTTAGTAGTTACATCGAAAGTGGAAGTGATTCTTTCACTACGCTGGTAGTTGATAAAAGATAATAAATCGTCCCCTGCACCACCATCTATCGTATCATTTCCATCATCACCGCTATCCAACGAATCGCTACCATTGCTCCCGACAATATAATCATCGTAGGCTGTACCGAAAATATTTAATCGTTCAATATTTTTGTAGCTAATTTGATGTGAGCCAGCTTTAATTGTGCCTTGGTTAGTAGTAGCATTGAAAGTTGAGGTGATTCCTGCGGTAGCTTGGTAGCCATAAAAAGATAATAAATCCTCTCCTGCGCCGCCATCTATCAAGTCATTGCCATTAATGCCCCCATCCAAGGAATCGTTGCCACTGCTGCCGATAATCCGATCATCGTAACTTGTACCTGATATCTCTAATTGTTCAATATTTTTATAGTTGATCAGATTATTACCAGCAGTAATAGAGCCTTTCTTAGTAGTAGCATTGAAAGTTGAAGTGATTCCCTCGGTAGGATAAGCATAATAGAATTTCAATACATCTTCGCCAGCCCCTCCATCTACTGTTTGAACCTTTAAAAATGGAGGAGAAGTTTCTAAGATGATATAGACGGAATCATTGCCATTCCCGCCTTTGATGGTGTTATTGCCAAATCCAGATGCATTGCTTCCTAAATAGTCGTAGTAGCTAGAGACAAAGAGAGTGTCATTGCCATCGCCACCGTCAAGCAGATTATTGCCGGATGAATTGTCAACACTCAAATTATCATCACCAGCGCCACCAATGAGCGTGTTATTTCCAGAGTTGACAAACGTATTGTTAAAAAAATCTCTACTGACAGATAAGTTATCATTGCCATCACCCCCAGAGAGTAAGTTATCACCTGTAGTAAGGTTGGCACTCAAGTTATCGTCACCAGTACCACCAATGAGGGTGTTATTGCCAGATGAGTTAGAGACAGATAAGTTATCATTGCCATTACCCCCAGAGAGTAAGTTATTACCCTTGGTAGAGTCAGCGCTTAAGCGATCGTTGCCAGTGCCACCTTTGAGGATGTTATTGCTGGTTGAATAATCAACACTCAAGTAGTCGCTACCAGCACCACCAAAAATTTGATCATCACCGTAACTTATATCGTTGCCACTGCTGCCTCCGAAGAGGTAATCATTGCCATTGGTTCCTACAATATAGTCATTGTAGATAGTGCCCCTAATCTCTAATCCTTCAATATTCTTATAGTTAATCAGGTTCGTACCAACTCTAATCCTGCCTTCGTTAGTGGCAGTATTGAAAGTCGAAATGATTCTACCTGTAGCGTTGGTCAAATATAAAGATAAGCGGTCATTTCCAGTCCCTCCGTCTATCTTTTTAGTGATTAAGGAATAGGGTGCAGTTGAGTAATCAAGACTGATGTAATCGTCGCCTTTACCGCTAAGAATCGTATCGTTGCCATTACTGCCAAAAATCTGGTCGTCATAGGCTGTACCTACAATCTTTAATCGTTCAATATTTTTGTAGCTAACTTGATTGTTACCAGATGTAATCAAGCCTTCGTTGGCAAAACTATCGAAAGTTGAAGTTATTCCTTCAGCGGACTGGCTGAAATCTACAGACAAGTAATCGTAATCTTTTCCTCCATCTACAGTTTGAGTTATTAAGGAAGAAGGCGCAGTCTTCGAGGCAGATAAATAAAAGGAATCATTCCCATTTCCGCCATTGAAGATATTTGTACCTTTGACTTTATAGGCGTAAAAATAATCATTCCCTGTTCCGCCTGAAAGCTTATTGTTGCCAGTAGAGTAACTAATACTCAGGGTATCATTCCCTGTATCGCCTTTCAGTACGTTGTTACCAGAACTATCAATGAGTACGTCATTCCCAGCACCACCTATTAGGGTATCGTCCCCAGCATCACCGCGCAGTACGTCGTTACCATTCTTACCTTCAATGCGATCGCTACCTGCTTTACCATTAATCTGATCTACTCTGTTGCTGCCTATTAAAGTATCGTTATCGTTGGTTCCAATAATCCTTGCCATAACTTTTACCTACCTAGAGTGTTTCTGCTGTAATTTAAGTTTTTAATTGCAATCACTAAGGTTTGAGAACACAAGGCGATGTCTACGACGGGCTACGCCTACGCCAAAATTAATTTTTTTTGGCTTACTTCAATCTACCCTCAAAGGTGAATATTGTTCCCGAAGTTTAACCTTATTGATTAGCTTATAAGTCGTACTTATCGAGCAATTTCAGACTATCTCCGCTTTAGCTCATACAAAGAAATGAAATACTGAATTTGACACTTTTTCAACTATCTTTGATTAATGCATATGTTATCCATTGCACTCCTCATTGAAAAAGTATAGGAAAGCAAGCTTAAATGCCTGAAATTGTACTTTTCGTTAGGCTTTTATCAATTGGTAAGCTCAACTGTATTGAAAGTATCAAACAGTTGATAGGGAATATGAATTTGTGTAACTTCACTGTAGGCTATTGCCTATAGCTCTCTATCTTCAAAATAGAGAACATCTGATAACACAATAATAACTATATACTAGCTTTTATACTTAGTTAGCCATCTTTGCTGATTCTTCACATTCAGAAACACCGTATTTATATTGACTTTACTTTACCTAAGTAAATGAGAAGATTAAAGCTATATCAAGTCCCAGATGTTAGTTCCAAAACGGTTAATAATTAAGCAGTATTAAGAGTGGGGACCGAACTCAAGAAGCTCCAAGATAAACGTGCCAAAACCAAAACCGAACGGCAGCAGCAGCGCAAGGCTGAACTTTTCTCCTTACCAGTGCCACCAAGAGCATAGTTTTTGGTTCCTTAATCGCAAACCTAATTTACTGAATACAGCCATTCGATGTGAGTTTTTATCAGCTTGGGGTTCCTGAAATACTCAACCAAACCAAGTATGAAATGGTTAAACCTATGGCAATTAACGCCACCCAGATAAAGCGATTATCTCTGGTATTGACCTGACTGAGGTCAACAAATTCTCGCTCACTAGGTTTAGGCTTCTGCTGCACAGAAGATTTAGTAGACTTAGCAGCTACAGAAATTTTGAGTTCATTATCAGGTAGTGCGGCCAAATCGGGAATTTGAATCATCCACTCACTGGGTCTTTTGAGCTTTGGTGCTTTTAAGATATAAAACATCCGCCGCGCTTGTTTGCTGGTTTCAAAATGAGGATGGCGCTTGAGTCTTTCGCAAAGAGCGATCGCATCATCTGTACGTCCATCTGCTTCATAAGCTGTCACCAACCAAATTTCTACTTCGCCCCCAAGGCGAGAATTAGGAGCTAACAGGGCGCTTGCCTTTTCTAAATTTTCTATGGCTTCGCGGTATTGCCCATTTTCAAAGGCAACTTTCCCAGTCTGGTAGCGGGTTTTAGCAATTTCTAAACTTTCTGTACTCACGTCTTAATATACAAATCATCACTATTTTAATTTTGCCAATACCAGCAATCTTTTTAGAATCTTTTTAGAAGTCGGCTACCTGAAAGTGGATAAACTTCTAAAATTTAATATAAGTAGCTGTGATTATTTTCTGATTAAAAATTCCGGTATCAAATGCAGGTAAGCAAAATATGCTGAAAATCAAGCATTTACAATTGAATTGGCTCAAAGCCGCCATAACTTTAGCAGTGATGGGCGTAAGCATTGCTCCAGCTTCTGCCCAGCGTGTGATCGTGATTGATGGTAATTATGGGGTGGGGCGTAGATGCGTTGGCGTAGCCTCTCGAAGAGAAGCAGCTTGTCGTCAGACATCGCCTGCTGTTGGTTCTTTTATTTATGGTAGTCCGATTCCCACTCCCATGCCTGTAGACCCAGCAACTGGACTAATGCCACAACGCAATAATTACCCCGATTATTACTATCCCCAGGTAAGGCAGAAGGTCAGGAATTCTACGCTGATTAATCCAATTTTAATTAATCCGACAATTCAAGACTCAACCCTAGTTAATCCGGTGATTATAAATAACTCATGGCGCCGTACCCCATTTAGGGGCGGACGCTCGCGTGTTTTCATTACCTATCCCCGGTAGGCTGAGGGAGTGGGGAGCAGAGCCAGATAACTCCTCACTCCTACGATGTAAACTGCGAACCAAGAATCATTGTCCCGATGCCAACATCAGTAAAGATTTCTAGTAGGAGAGCGTGGGGAATGCGACCATCAATGATGTGTGCTGCACGAACTCCTTGAGCAAGCGATCGCACACAACAGCTCACTTTAGGAATCATCCCACCGCTAACTATACCATTGGCAATCAGCTCGCGGGCTTCACGAATATCTACTTTTGGAATCAAAGTAGATGGGTCTTTATAATCTCTTAAAACGCCACTGGTATCGGTCAGTAAAATTAACTTTTCTGCTCCTAGTGCCGCAGCGATTTCTCCAGCTACAGTATCAGCGTTAATATTATAAGCTTGCCCTGTTTCGTCTGCGGCGACGCTGGACACTACCGGAATATAGCCATTGCTAGCGAGGGTGTCTAAAATCTTGATATTCACATTGCTGACTTCCCCCACAAAACCGATGCCTTCTTGACCTTGGGGACGGGCTGTAAATAGATTACCGTCTTTACCGCAAAGTCCTACAGCCAATCCACCAGCTTGGTTAATTAGCGCGACAATTTCTTTGTTAACTCGACCAACTAAAACCATTTCCACCACATCCATTGTGGCGGCATCAGTGACTCGCAGACCATTCTTAAATTGTGGTTCGATTCCCAGCTTATCTAACCAACTGTTAATTTCTGGGCCACCACCGTGGACTACAATCGGACGCAAGCCCACGCAGGATAAGAACACAATATCGCGGATAACTTTGTCTTTGAGTGTGCTATCTTTCATCGCTGCGCCACCATATTTGACAACAACAGTGCGACCGGCGAATTGTTGAATATAAGGTAGTGCTTCGCTTAGTACACGTACACGAGTGGCTTCAGTTTGCCTGATGTATTCAGAATCGTTGTCCGTCATGAGGAGCCTAACAGAGAGAGTTAAAACCTATTTCAGTCAGTGTAGAAGACTTTGTAACGCCTCACAATCTCTGCTGCCAAAGTCGAGTATGTTTGTACTGATCAATCATAGCTGTTTGGTTCGTTTCAGAAACGTGAAAATCTATAAAAGAAGGACTAGCAACCCGAATCAAAAATTATCAGGATAAATATGGATACACCCATTCTCGATCGCCTAATTGAAGAATTAAAAGTTATGCCTGAAGACTTGCAATATCGAGTGCTGGAGTTTGCCAGAACTTTAGTAGGTTCGCAAATTCATGGTGTTCCAGGTAGATAATTATTAAATTTTGCCGGAACAATATCGCCAAATGATATTCAGTTGATGCGCGAAGCAATTGAACAAGATTGCGAACAGGTAGATATAGATGAGTGGTAGATACCTGCTTGACACTAATATTATTATTGCTTTATTTGCAAATGATATAGCAGTAAATAATCATCTGGTAAATGCAGAAGAAATTTTTATTCCCAGTATTGCTGTTGGTGAATTATTTTACGGTGCAAGAAAATCAGAATGAAAATGACCACGCTGCTAATTCAAACTGAAAGCACACCCCTAACTGTAAATTTCCCCTCCCTTGTGCAGATGACAAATGAGCAGTTCTACGAGTTTTGTCAAGCCAATGGAGATTTGCGAATTGAGCGTACTGCTAATGGGGAAGTCATCATCATCTTTGCAGGTAACTTGAGTCTTCCTAATGAGAAACTTGTGGTTTGAGAACGCTAGGAATTACCTCAATTAATCTTTTGGCAATGTCTTCAGGCGTTTCTCCCTCTTGCAAGGTGATTCGCAAATCTGCTTGAGAGTAAAGTGGTGTTCGTTGTTCGAGGAGCGATCGCAACCTGCCCTTGAGGTCAGCATCTTGCAGCAGTGGTCTTGTGGTATCCTCAACTAAACGGCTGTAAATTAGTTCAACTGGCGCATCTAGCCACACTATCAAACCGTGGTGCAAGTAACCCCAGTTTTCTCGCCGCAGTACAATCCCTCCACCGGTTGCGATAGTCAACTTTGTAAAAGCACAAACTTGTGCCAGCACGTCGCTTTCTAACTGGCGAAACCCTGCTTCACCAACTTCTGCAAATAACTCATTGATAGATTTACCTGTTGCTTGGGCAATAACATTATCGGTATCCACAAACCCATAACTCAGTTCCTTTGCTAGTAAGCGCCCTACTGTCGTCTTACCAACACCCATCATCCCAATTAAGTACAGGTTGACTCCTCGTAATAAGCTGCTCACCAGTTGCTTCGCTCCAATTGTGAGTTTTGAGTCACAGTTTCTAATTATAAACCCAACGACTCAATCTAGGATTTAAAAATACCGAGTTTTGCAGCGATCGCACAACCGGATAAGTTAAGCAACTGCACTCAATAAAGACACAATATACTGATTAAGACTTACGCCTTCGCGTTCAGCAGTCTCAGCTAAACGACGATGTAGAGATTTTGGCATCCGCACCAACAACTTACCACTATAGCTATTATCACTGCTGGGTAAAGGATAGGACTTACGCACTGTACAAATTAATCATGTGGTCACTGAGCTTTGTCGAAGTGATGTGGATTAACGAAAATAGGTTGTTTCAGGGTTTGATTAATTATCCTTTGATGCCTACGGCGGTAAACTACGTAAATAGACCATGCTGTAGGGGTTTAGCAATGCTAAACCCTTACGAAAGATGTGGCTTTTCACGTTATACATATTTACTATTTCTTGTCAATGCGTAAATCCTAGATTCTTCTGTGAAATTACTATCAAAATAAAAGATGAATTTCTCAGAAATGTCGTAACTTTCCTGATGTAACTTGGTAATTGCTGTATAGCGATCGCTATGCTTAATGAAAAATTAACATAGCTTGTTTGAAACTTTATCCAAACAATTTCTGTCTATCTAAATAATCCGAATTTTTACTCTAGTGCATAATTTTAAGTATACACAATACTGTGTTCCTAACAGCACAGAGTCCTGATTCTAAGAGTTCAGTTATAACAAGCCCCGCTCAATTAAATGTTTCTAGTAAAGGTGTAAATAATGACTTATATCCTGTCATCGTCCAAAAAATCTTTGCAATTTTAAAGTTTTGGCACAAAAACTACTGCATATTTCACCCCAATAAGCCTGAATTAATAAATAGTAGGATGAATAAGGCGTCAACTATGACTCGAATTCGTGACGTTGTACAAAAAGCTTTAGCAAGTGGCTATTTGACTGTGGAAGCTGAAAATGAATTAAGACAACTGTTGACTACCCGTTATGAATTGGAAGATTTTAATGCTTTCATGACTTTGCAGGAAGCTGCCATGACTGGTAAAGTCAAGCAAGAGTCTAGAGAGCGGTGTGGTATCAAGTAGAGAAGTAGCCTGTTACCTCTCACCGACGGGGACGTTTATCATCATCCTCAAAATCATCATCAAAAAATTCCCAATCATCATCATCGGCTTGATTCGTAGTCGGTGGCTGATAAGGGGGAATGATTACTCGGTAATCAGCATCGTAAATTGATTCAGTTTTTCCCGCAGCCGTATTTTTTGGCTCACGGTAGCTGTAGGAGTAAACTGAACCAGATGCAGAACTGCTTTTCACTTCTGATTGACGTTCGTAAGTTTTAGAGTCTCTAGGCTGTTGAGTTTGAGGATTAGGGGTAGATGCTTCCTGTGAATCTTCATCAAAGTTCCAATCATCATCTCTACTGCCATTTGTCTCCCAATCATCAAATACATCACTGGTAGGCGCTTCTTTTTTACTAGCTGGTGGTGGAGAACTGGCAGGACGAGATGTAGGTTCTTCTCTACGGGTTGCCTTCGCACGAGGTGAAGTTGCTGTTGTTCTGTCAGGAGTTTGGCGTTTTCCTGCGGCAAAATAATTAGATAAGTTGAACAAGGTAGCAATCAATATAGATGTGAAAGCACCAATAGCAATACTGAACAAAATCCACATCGCTAGCGGTAATGGTTGAGTCCGCACGCCCAAAAATACTAGCGATAAGGCAGGTGACGAATTTTGAACTAACAACAGCGTTAGTCCTCCTAGTACCACCACCAATAGAATTAAGCGAATTCCAGCCATAAGAAAGGCAAAAGTAAAAAGTTATCCAGTGAAAGTAAAAGACAAAAGGTAAAAGTAAAAAGTTATACCAATTGTAGAAATGATTGCAACAGATGAATCGCCAAAAAGCGATTACCACTATATCTTTCACAATACTAAACAGTATTTACCTATCTTTACTTTTACCTTTTTACTTCCTTCCTTGCCACCGTTGAATTGGAATGCAGTCAATATCTAGTTGATCTAAAGCCCGGGCAACTACAAAATCAACTAAATCCTCAATGGTTTGGGGATTGTGATACCAGGCGGGAATAGCAGGAACAATTCTGATTCCAACTTCTGCTAAAGAAGTCAAGTTACGTAGGTGAATCAGGCTAAAAGGCGTTTCACGGGGGACAATGACCAGCTTTCGCCCTTCTTTAATTTGGACATCCGCTGCTCGTTCTAGTAAATCGGAACTCAAGCCAACTGCTAGCTTTGCCACTGTACTCATGCTGCATGGAATGATCATCATCCCTAGAGTTGCAAAGGAACCACTGGCAATCCCGGCTCCAACATCACTCCAAGGATGACAGCGTAATTTACCCAAAAGCGCAACTCCAGCTTGCTCCCGCCAGAATTGTTCTTGCCCGGTTGGTTCTGATGGCATCCGAATTTCCTGTTCGGACTGCCAAACCATGTAAGTTGATTTAGAGGCAACCAATTCAATACTATACTCCGCTTCTAGCAAAAATTTGATTGCGCGAACAGCGTAAATCAGACCAGATGCGCCCGATACGCCTAAAATTAGAGGCTTGGTGTTATTTGACACGGAACTTTTAGTTGTTTTTACTCATCCTCAGTGTAAGAGTCTAGGTCATCAGGCTCAATGTCATTTCGTAAGTAGATGTCTGAAAGGTCGTCATTAGAACCACTACCAGTTAAACCTTTGGGTACACCATCGCTGCCCACTGTTACCAAATCAATTTGCTGACGGTAATAATCGACACTTTTAACTTGGACAGCGACCCGATCGCCTAGTCTATAGGAAGCGCGATTTTTGCGACCAAATAGTGCCTGTTGTCTGGCGCGATATTCATACCAATCGTCTTTGAGAGAACTGACGTGTACCAATCCTTCTACCCTCAAAGGCACACCAGGATTACTGCTGGACTCCACCTCAGCAGCAGGTACTTCAATTTCCACAAAGAAACCGTAGGATTGAACACCAGTAATCACGCCTTGAAATACCTGACCGATGCGCTGCTTCATCAGTTGGGCTTTTTGCAGTCCGGCTAAGTCGGCTTCGGCTTCTTGGACTTCTTTTTCTCGGTCGTTGAGTTGGACAATTACCCTAGTCAAATCACTTTGGAGTTCTTGTTGCAATTCTGGGGGTAAAACGTTCCAGTTAATTTCCTCATGGCTGGAAGAGTGGCGCAGGTTAACCCGCTCTCTCACACGGGTATTGCGGCGATCGCGTCCGTTTTCGAGTAGCGTGTAATACACCCTCTGCATGAGCAAATCTGCGTAACGCCGCAAGGGAGCGCTAAAGTGGGTATATTGCGGTAGTGCCAGACCAAAGTGAGATCCTTTGGTGGTACTGTACGCAGACGGCTTAAGCGTATCTTGTAATAAGTAGGTAAGAACTTGCTCTGAGGGAGATTCGGCAAAAGCTGTGGTCAAATGTTGATAATCTAAAGGTTGGATATCAACTTCTGGATCTAATGTTAAGTCAACGCCTAAATTGACTGCCAATTTCAGCATTTCCTGGACATCTTCGACATCGGGTGTGCCTTGGACTCGCCAGATGGCGGGAACACCAAGGGCATTTAAGTGAGTTGCGATTAGTTGATTAACTAGCAGCATTAACCCAGTGAGTAGCGATCGCACTGGTAAATCATTTACCACCACAGTACCGAGAATCCCCTCATCATAATAAGCATTTTGACTGGGCGGCAGATTCAACTGAAGGCTACCACGAGTCAACCTTACCTGTTTCACGTCTGTTTGCAAGGCTTGGAGGTTTTGCAGTATTTGGGAAACCTGTGGGGATTGATCTTGAGCTTCACCTCTAAGAATTGCTTGGGCTTGTTCTGTACTCAGTGCAGTCTCTACGTTGATCACACTGGTTTGAACTTCCCACTCTAACACTTGTCCAGATTGGGGATCAATCGTAATTAAAAAAGAGATGGTTAAGCGATCGCTCCCAGGTACTAAAGAACAGCGTTCTGTCAAAGTCTCTGGCAACATTGGCAGCACCAATTCTCCCAAATATACTGATTTACCACGTTTGAGTGCTTCTCTATCTAGAGGTTCGTCAGGCAGGACATAGTGAGAAACATCGGTGATATGAACGCCCAAAAGCCAATTTCCGGCTAGGTTTTTTTCTAAACTAAAAGCGTTTTCTATAACTTTGTCATTGCCATTTACCCCTTCAATCGTAAAGGTAAATAAATTACGTAAATCCAGCCGATTTTTTAGGTCTGCTTTGAGGAGCTTTTTGGGCAACTTGGCAGCTGCTTCTAGCACATTATCCGGGAAAGTCCGGGAAAGGTCGTGCTTGCAAG
Source organism: Chroococcales cyanobacterium (assembly GCA_038249935.1). Lineage (GTDB taxonomy): Bacteria > Cyanobacteriota > Cyanobacteriia > Cyanobacteriales > Nostocaceae > Nostoc. The sequence continues at coordinate 9,311 of JBBSCU010000073.1, read as the reverse complement.
TAACCAAATCTATATCAGCAGCAGCTTCGGCATCGCTACCGAGAATTTGCACCACTCGACCCAGCGGGGGATATTGTGCTAACGGATAACGCAAAACTTCCACATGAACAAGGTGATCGATCGCTTCTTCCAATTTCGCACCGTTAGGTTGGATCTTGAGTTCAAATAGCAATCGATCATCTAACGGCACAGCTCGGAAACCAGTTTCCACCTGCTTAATTCGTGCCAGTAACGTGTGGTTGGAACGTTCTAAAATCAGCTTCACCTCTCCTTCAGGAGAGCGACGGCGACTGCCTTCTTTGAGAACTCTGACCAAAACGCGATCGCCATTCCAAGCATTACTCAGATGACTTTCGCGGATGTAAATATCCTCAGATCCTTCCACATCTTGAATAGCAAAGCAAAAACCTTTACTAGAACAACGGAGTTTTGCCTCGATTATTCCCTCTTCTGAGACACGGCGGTACTTGCCCCGTTCTTTAACCAAAAGACCGATTTTTTCAAGAACATCTAAGGCAATGTGAAGTTTTTGTAAACTTTTTTCATCTTCACAGCCAAGTTTCTTTTCCAAAACCTTCCGAGCTACCAATTTATCATCAGTGAAATTGGCAAGAAGTGTAGCGATTGAAAATTCCATGCAGTGAACCGACCTTTGGTCAAAACATCATTTGTTGTTTAATCTGGTTCTTTCCTGTATGCCCTCACAGCTTACAGAAACAAGCTGGAAACGAATTGCCCAGAGCCAAGGCTTCCTAAGTTTCAAGGAAAAGAAGCCGACCCAGCCTTGCAGGAAACTGCTCCCGTTCGCGCAGCGTCTCCCTTCGTGCAGCGTCCCGCTCTTAAGGATTCCGAGCAAAGGAGGCTGAACCACGGACAACTCTGGGCGTCTACGAACTTCTCACTGCACAATGTTCTCAGAGTTCGCTTGCGTTCAAGTCCCTTCAACATAACCAAACTTAAGATTGCACGCCTGATTAAGATTTAGCCCCACTAGGTAATTACGCGACAGGTTTTTGAGAAGTTGGGTTTAGAGAACTCTCCATGCTGCCCAAAAGCGCTTATGCAGGGAAGCCACTGCGGTCTTCTCTCAAGTGGGGCAAGTGGCGTGGAAACTACAGGTGTTTGATTGTCTAGATTGAAGGTAATCTTACGCCATTAGACTCTGATTTTTAACTACGAGGAACTGCTGGTAAACCCAATTTTCCCATCTGTAGAATCGGTAACAATTAGGTGAGCAGCTTAATAAGCAATGAGGGCGAACCTTATCTTCATTATTGTAGATTTAGAGCGCACTTCCAGAAAATAGTTCTAGACATCCAGTTGGGTAATCAGTATAGCATTACAGACAAGACTACCCAGTAAGTTGGCACTAGCTAAAAATTTCTTCAAAAAAGAGCTACTGCTACAATTGGGACACGGGACAAAGCAAGAGTATCACTTTGATAGCCCAGAGCATAGAATTATATCAGCTCATCGCTTGGCATCTTGGGTATCGAGTGGATGTAAATTAAAGTAAGGGCAGCTTACCTAGCTTGAGCATACAGGCAGTATCGATCCCGTTATTCAAAAGATTTAGATTGGTAGCAATATTATGTTGGCTCAATTCCAGAGCTTGTATCCCAACGGCAGTCTTATTTCGGAATTAGTGCAAATTTTTCAAGGAAAATATATTGTCCGGGCAAGCGTACAAATTGAAGGTGTAACCCGTGCTACGGGTATGGCAGCGGCAGAAACAGTAGAAGCAGCAGAAGACCAAGCCAGAACCAGGGCGCTGATAGTTTTGGGTATTACAAATGCACCACCAGAATCAGTGGCATTGACCTCAAATCCAATTACCCCGGCACAGCTGAACCCTTCCTTAAATACTAAAAGTGGATTAAATGAATCTGCTTATTCCTCTGTAAAAGATGAGGATTTTGTGAGTACTCAGTGGTCAGTAGTCAGCGAGAAAGAAATATCTATACCGCCTTCTAGAGTACCGAACATCAAACCAGAACCAGCAACCAATGATGTAAACGCGCCAACAACTGCCAGCATAATACAACTGACAACCGAGACGCGAAGCACAAGCGATGCCTATAGCCAGGATTTAGATCAACACCCTCCTGTGATTGCTAACCGGGAGCTAGAATTTGATCCTCCAGTTGAAAATTTGGAAATGACGTTTGGTAGCCAGATGGAAAATCAACCCTTTCCAGGAATTTCTACCAATAATGTCACACCATTTACACCTCGCAGTTATAGCCCTCAAGAAGATGTTGGCATCCCATCAGCGACAGGAAAGAGAAAGAAGAAAGCTGAACCCGTGGATTTATCGGACGTAATTGCTAAAACAGATGTCGAGCTTCAGCGTTTAGGCTGGACACCAGAACAGGGACGGGAGCATCTGATTAAAACCTACGGCAAGCGAGGCCGCACTTTGCTGACTGAAGAAGAATTGCACGGATTCCTCAAATATCTTCAATCTGAGCCAGACCCATTGGCGGGATTTTGATTAGTCATTAGTCATTGGTCATTGGTCATTGGTCATTGGTCATTGGTCATTGGTCATTGGTCATTGGTCATTGGTCATTGGTCATTGGTCATTGGTCATTGGTTATTGGTCATTGGTCATTGGTCATTGGTCATTGGTCATTGGTCATTGGTCATTGGTCATTGGTCATTGGTCATTGGTCATTGGTCATTGGTCATTGGTCATTTGTGAGGACTAATGACTAATAACGTAGGCTCTTGAAACAGTAATGAAGCTATGGAACCTTGAATTTCTCTGAAGTAATTGCTCAAATAGGTGTCGAAACGGAGCGATTAGGCTGGAGAACAGAGCAGAGACGGGAACATCTCAAAAAAAACTATGGGAAGCGATCGCGTTCTTTACTAATTGATGAGGATTTACACGAATTCCTCCAATACCTCCAATCTCAGCCAGAGCCGTTAGCGGGATTTTGATTAGTCATTAGTCTTTTGCTAATGACTAATGACTAATGACTAATGACTAAACAACAGCAACTGCTGGACGGCTACCAGCAGCGTGACGGTCAATCACTTCGTCAATCAAACCATATTCCCTAGCTTCCTCAGGCGACATGAAAAAGTCACGTTCAGTATCTTCAGCAATGCGCTCAATTGGTTGACCAGTATGTTCAGCTAAATAGTCGTTTAGCCGCCGCTTGTGGTACAAAATTTCCCGCGCCTGAATTTCAATATCAGTCGCTTGTCCTTGAGCGCCGCCTAGAGGTTGATGAATCATAATCCGAGAATGGGGTAGACTCATCCGCTTACCCTTAGCACCAGCACTAAGGAGGAAAGCGCCCATACTTGCCGCTAATCCGGTACAAATGGTACAGACATCAGGACGAATGTGTTTCATGGTGTCAAAAATGCCCATGCCAGCCGTCACCGAACCACCGGGAGAATTGATATACATATAAATGTCTTTCTCCGGGTCTTCAGCATCCAAATACAGCAGTTGAGCAACAATCAAGTTAGCGATGTTGTTGTCAACCTGTTGTCCCAAAAAGATGATGCGCTCACGCAACAGCCGTGAGTAGATGTCAAAGGCGCGTTCACCTCGACCCGATTGTTCAATAACGATAGGAATCATGAAAGCGTTTTTGTGGCTACTTTAAATACATTTTATCGATGACAGCACGAAACTGGAGCTAATCTCTTTTGTTCCCAGGTAGATACAAGTAAATCTTTCCCATTCTGCCTTATCCAGCAAGGGAGCAAAAGGTATGCAACTTATCGAAACAGAAACAGTGCTGAGTGTCCAGGAACGAGTGCTGACTCAAAAAAGCAATACTTCTTTACGAGAGGCTGCGCCAACGACAAGCTCAGTAACCATAATCGCACTCAGCATTAAATTGGTCAGCACTTACGCAAACAATAGCCGAAAAGAGTGATTTTCAGGTAAGGGCAATTCATGAATTGCCCCAGAGCCATTGGTGAGAAACCTTAAAAGGGGGTTAGAGAGGATCAACTCTTAACCTAAGTGTATTGGGCAATAAACTTCACTACAACAAGGGGCATCTCGCCTTTTTTTTATTGGCTTGCGTAAATATACATACTAATTCTTAATTTCTGTTAGGAGTTTTCAAATATTATATGAATATTATTTAAGTTAACAGTAATTTTACTGTAAATCAAACTTTTGCTTATCTAACGAAATCCCAACTACCGTTGTTTTGTTTCTCTACGTTAACTTTACTATTAATTAATTAAATTAAGTACAATCTCGGTTTGATTTTAAGTGATTAATTTTATATTTTATTCCTATGTAGTTATAAAAATAGCTACAGGTTATCCCAAAGATAAATAACAAAATAAATATCGATTTCGCCCATTTAGATTTTGCTCTAATGTCAATCTACCTACGGTCTTTTATGAGAAAAACTTGTTATCTACCATAGGATTTGCTAGGACATATAGCGCGATATTATCTTTGATTTCGTGCGATCGCAGCTTAGTTTAAACGCGAGTACTTGATTGTTTATTTGCTCAATAAACATAGTGCAATGCCTACCACAGTCACCGATGAATTAAAACACGAAATTTGGCAGTTGTTGCGAAAATATCAGCAATCTCCGTCAGAAAATGTTCGTAATCAACTGGTAAAACTCAATTTTGGACTTGTAAGAAAAGAAGCTCACTACTGGACGAATCAATGTCATGAAACCTATGATGATTTGCTTCAGGTTGGATGTTTGGGTTTAATCAGGGCTATTGAAAAATTTGAACTTTCCAAGGGACACGCCTTCAGTTCCTATGCTCTTCCTTATATTCGGGGTGAAATTCAACACTATCTCCGAGATAAAGGCGTCACCGTGCGAATTCCTCGGAAGTGGTTAGCACTACAACAGCAAGCAATAGGAGTTTCACGTTCTTGGCGTGAAAAACATAATCGCCAACCAAACGACTCGGAATTGGCAGCAGCACTGGAAATTTCTGTAAACGAATGGCAAGAAATTAAATTGGCATGGGTTAATCGCGCTCCCTTGAGTCTCGATGTACCAATCCAAGATGGAGAAGAAGGTTCTACCTGCTTAGGAGAATTGGTTCCAGATCCTCACTATCGCAGCTTTCAACTGGTACAAGAAGACCAACTTCGCTTACAACAAGCATTGATTCAGCTAGAACAACGCACCCGCGATGTCTTGGAATGTGTGTTTTTGCAAGATTTGACCCAAAAACAAGTTGCAGAACATCTGGGCATCAGTGTAGTAACGGTTTCCCGTAGAGTCAAGAAAGGTTTGTGTTTAATGAAACAGCTTATGGGTGTGGCAGAAGATTGACTGCAAACAAACACCAATCCGCAGTTATGCTGGGTAGGCAGTGCTAAAAATAACCCTTAAAATTCAAAAAATTAGGTTATAAATGGAACAGACTTGCCTTTGATACAAATTTCAGGCACGTTGATTTCCACTTTTCAATTCTCCAATGGCTTTTGAGAACGGCTCATGGGCAGAAATTCAACAATTACAATTGCAGCTATTTTAACTTTGGCGATCGCTGGATGTGCTTCTGAAGTTACACCACAAGCCATCAATCCTGTGCCGATTGCCAAAATAGCAGTAAAGTCGCCACCAGTGGCTCAATCCTTTAACAATCCAGTGATACCTGCCAAAGAGGTTTCACAAGTTACTCCTGCATCTGTTAACTTGATTCAATCGACTAATGCTACAGAGCGGGCGCGGTTAGTTGTGCTATCAAAAGATCGAAGTGATCCGTTTGCACAAATCGGAGGGCAGACGGTTCCCGCAATACTCACAACATCTGGAAAACCTGTTCCTGTGTTGCCTAAGCTACCTACTGCCTCATCTGGAAGACCTGCTCCCGTGTTACCTAAGCTGCCTGGCTCACTAGCAAGAGAAAGAACTCCAATACTTAGCTGTAGCGTAGCTTTAAATCCAAAGAAAAATAACGTTTCTTCTGTACCAAAAAAACTCAATCCTAGATTGACTTCAGTTTTGCCCAAAGTTTTGCCTCAAATTATCCCCAACCCCACTTTAGTATCTGTATTGCCACCGATAGCACAACCTGAGTTAGCAAGAGCGGTTATTGTAACTGGTGTAGTTCTAATTAGTAAGGAACCACCACAGGCAATTGTTAAAGTACCGGATGAGCCATCGAGTCGCTATGTGCAAGCGGGACAGCGATTGGCCAATGGCATATTGGTTAAACGCATTGAAATGAATCAGGGCTACAATCCCATCGTGATTTTGGAACAATATGGTATCGAAGTTGCCAAAATGGTAGGGGAAGGGTCTGTCAACTCAACGCCAGCACCAGCATCTGCTGGCAATCCGATTTCAGTGACAACGCCCCCCCCAATCCTTTAAATGCCGGAGCTTCATAAAGATGGAGACTAAAGAAAAAATTGAATTCGCTGGTTTGCCTTTAGCAGTTTATCGGGAAATAGCCGCGCATTTACGTCAAGTCGAAGGGGTGGAAGTGGATTTAATTCCCCAGTCATCCCAACAGTTTGATTACAATCAAAGTCAAATTGGTGGCTTGACGCTCTCGTGGACAGCAAACTCTGGTTCAGAAAGTCGGCAACGCGTTAACCAGATTTTGGCTTACTATCAAAATCGCTATACGAATCCTATTTAATTTGTGAAAATTGAAAGCTTCAGATACCCGACTTCTTAGAGAAGCCGGGTATCTTGCAATACGGTTCGGTTAGTGAGACTTTGCCCCGGAAGATCCCCCTTAATCCCCCTTAAAAAGGGGGAAATAGAGCTATTCTTAGCCCCCCTTTTTAAGGGGGTTGGGGGGATCAAGTCTTATCCGAACCGTATTGGGGTATCTTGTTGTTCATTAGCTGAATCAAAAGACCCTAACGCTATATTACTCACTAAGTAGATTATCGGGATCGATGCCCAGCGATGTCTAACGACAAGCCGCTAATTGTAGGCTAAAGGCGCTAGGAGATAAATTTGGAGAAAAGCAACGTTATGATAATAAATGCATTAAATAGAACTTGCGTCTAATAATAAATAAGTTGGCACAAATAAACCTCAATAGTACGGAGATGATTAATCGCCTCTGTACAGCAGTCAAAAACCATTGCTCTTGACTATTATTTAGGTGCTGTATCCAACCCAAATCAGCCGTTCTCCAAATTTCCTTAAGGATAATTGAAGTGACTAGGACTAATTCAGATTTTCTTAGCTCTAGTGATCCAGCGATCGCGGAGTTAATCAACGACGAACTACAGCGTCAGCGTGACCATTTGGAGTTGATTGCTAGTGAAAACTTTACCTCTGCCTCTGTATTGGCGGCTCAAGGTTCAGTATTAACGAATAAATATGCCGAGGGATTACCTGGTAAACGCTACTATGGCGGTTGTGAAGTGATCGACAAAATCGAGCAACTAGCGATCAACCGCGCTAAACAGGTATTTGGTGCTGCTCATGCGAATGTGCAACCACATTCTGGCGCACAAGCCAATTTTGCTGTGTTCCTGACGCTGCTGGAACCAGGGGACAAAATTATGGGGATGGATTTGTCTCATGGGGGACATCTTACCCACGGTTCTCCTGTAAATTTCTCAGGTAAGTGGTTTCAAGTTAGCCATTACGGTGTCAGCCAACAAACAGAACAACTCGACTACGACCAAATTCGGGAGCTGGCGCTGAGGGAGCGTCCGAAGCTGCTAATTTGTGGTTATTCGGCTTATTCTCGGATAATTGACTTTGAAAAGTTCCGCAGCATTGCTGATGAAATCGGCGCTTACTTACTTGGCGATATTGCCCACATTGCAGGTCTGGTTGCTAGTGGTCTTCATCCTGATCCCATTCCTCATTGTCATGTAGTAACAACAACTACACATAAGACCCTACGCGGTCCTAGAGGTGGCTTAATTTTGACTAGCGATGTAGAACTAGGTAAAAAGCTAGATAAATCTGTTTTTCCTGGTAGTCAAGGCGGACCATTGGAACACGTCATTGCTGGTAAGGCAGTGGCTTTTGGAGAAGCTTTAAAGCCTGAGTTCAAAACCTATTCTGCTCAAGTAATTGAAAATGCTCGGACTTTGGCAGAACAATTGCAAAATCGGGGTTTAAAGATTGTGTCTGATGGCACTGATAACCACTTAATGCTGGTGGATTTACGCTCTATTGGGATGACTGGTAAACAGGCTGATCAGCTAGTCAGTACGGTGAATATTACTGCGAACAAAAATACAGTTCCCTTTGATCCGCAATCGCCATTCGTTACCAGTGGTCTGAGATTAGGTTCGCCGGCAATGACTACACGGGGCTTAGGAGTAGCAGAATTTACCGAGATTGGCAATATTATTAGCGATCGCTTGCTTTCTCCAGATTCCGAGATAGTAACTCAAGATTGTCGGCGACGGGTAGCAGCATTGTGCGATCGCTTCCCTTTATACCCTCACCTGGAAATTCCTGTGCCAGCCTTAGCCTGAGATGATAGTTAAGAGTTAGGAGTGATGAGTTTTAAGTTTTAAACTCCTAACTCCTACCAGCCTTAGCCTGAGATGATAGTTAAGAGTGATAAATGTTAAGTTTTGAACTCTTAACTCCTAACTCCTAACTATTGCTTCCAATGAGTGCAGAAATTATTTGTGTTGGTACTGAACTGCTGCTAGGAGATATCCTTAACGGCAATGCTCAATTTTTGGCGCAACAATTAGCGCAGCTAGGTATCCCCCACTATTATCAAACAGTGGTCGGCGATAATCCAGAACGTTTGAAGCAAGTTATAGAAATTGCTATTTCCAGGGCGCAAATTCTCATTTTCACTGGTGGACTTGGCCCGACACCAGATGACCTCACCTGCGAAGCGATCGCTGATTTTTTTAAAGTCCCCTTGGTAGAACACCCAGAAATCATCGAAGACATAACCCAGAAATTTGCCCAACGTGGTCGCGTTATGTCACCAAGTAACCGCAAGCAAGCTTTGATTCCCCAAGGTGCAGAAATTCTACCCAACCCGACTGGAACAGCACCCGGTATTATTTGGCAACCCCGTCCTGAAATCACTATTTTTACCTTTCCCGGTGTTCCCAGTGAAATGCACCCGATGTGGGAAGAAACAGCCGTGCCATTTCTCAAAAGTCAAGGTTGGGGTAAAGAAATTATTTACAGCCGGAGTTTAAAGTTTTGGGGTATTGGTGAATCGGCTTTAGCGGAAAAGGTTGCTTCCTATTTAAACTTGTCAAATCCTACCGTAGCCCCTTATGCAGGTAAGGGGGAAGTAAGATTGCGAGTTTCTGCTAAAGCAACTTCAGAAACGGCAGCAGAAGCTCTAATTGCGCCTATTGAGAAACAAATTAAAGAAATTGCCGGACT
>JBBSCU010000072.1:0-20716 GCA_038249935.1 Chroococcales cyanobacterium | reverse complement strand
TGCAATTCTTATTTAACTTGGAATGGTGCGTTACGCTCCGCTAACACACCCTACTTTTGCACTTTATTTAATCCACATTCCTTACAACGATTGCTACAAACGCTTAAGCATTTCTTATAAATGAAAGAGCATTTGCTGCAATCGCTTAGGCATTTGCTGCAATCGCTTATACATTTGCTGCAATCGCTTATACATTTGCTGCGATCGCTTAGGCATTTGCTGCAATCGCTTATACATTTGCTGCGATCGCTTATACATTTGCTGCAATCGCTTATACATTTGCTGCGATCGCTTATACATTTGCTGCAATCGCTTATACATTTGCTGCAATCGCTTATACATTTGCTGCAATCGCTTATACATTTGCTGCGATCGCTTAGGCATTTCTTATAAATGAAAGAGCATTACTTATAGCAGTTCTCGTTTACGTGAGGTACACCCGTAGGGGCACGCCATGCCGTGCCCCTACACCTTGGGATATAACTGATCCCAAGGTGTAGGGCATAATTGAAAGTCAAGTGTTTCCAGGATTATGGCTTGATGTATCAGCATTAGTTGCAGGAAATATGCGACAGGTATTAGCAGTGTTGCAGAAAGGGCTAAGTTCAGTGGAGCATCAAATGTTTATTCAGCAAATAAGTATTTAAAAAGGGTTAAACCAAATCATTTTGAGGAATGGAATGATTTAGTTTAGTCTGTGCGAGTGCCAGCACAGCTTGAACTAACTCTTCTGGATCGAGGGGCTTGGTAACGTGCCGTTGATAGCCACTGGTTATGGCTCGCTGGCAATCATCAACTCTGGCATAAGCAGTCAAAGCGATCGCTGGAATCTGTCCGCCTTTTTCGGGGGGTAAGGTTCGGATCTGTTTAATCAGGGAATAGCCATCAACTTTGGGCATCCCAATATCACTGACTAACACATCTGGTTGGAAGGACTCCAGGTTTGCCAACACTTCTGACGCAGAGGCAACAGTCAAAACTGACGCTCCGTATTCAGCCAGTAATACTGTTAATAGCTCACGGGCATCGGGATCATCATCGACTGTCAGAACTCGAATCCCCGTAAGTTCGAGTGCTTGTTGTGGCAACTCATCTATCTGCTTGATTTCCAGTTCAACATTCAGCAGTGGCAAATGGACTGTAAAGGTGGCTCCCAACCCTTCACCAGGACTATCAGCCGTGATGATGCCGCCGTGAGCTTCAACTAACTGCCGGACGATCGCTAACCCTAATCCTAACCCTCCATAGCTGCGAGTAATTGAGACATCTTGTTGACGGAATGACTCAAAAATATGCGGGAGAAAGTCAGGGTTAATGCCTTTGCCCGTGTCACTGACAATAATCTGTGCCTGTTCATCTACTCGCTCTAGTCGGATTTCTACCCGTCCTCTGTTGGCGGTAAACTTAATCGCGTTGGAAAGTAAATTCCAAACAATCTGTTGCAGCCGGTTGGAATCTCCAGAGACTTGCACTATATTCGGCAGTACTGGATGCAACGTAATTGATTTGGCAATGGCTGCTGTCCTGACTGTATCGATGGCAGATTCAATCACAAATGCCAGATTTACAGGAGCAGCATCTATGCTGAGTTTGCCGCGCAGAATCTTGGCAACATCAAGCAAGTCATCAATCAGTTGAGTTTGCAGTTTGGCGTTGCGTTCGATAGTAGCTAAAGCTTCAGCTGTTTTGGTTTCATTAAATTTGCGGGTTTGCAACAGCTTTGTCCAGCCGAGAATCGGGTTGAGAGGCGATCGCAATTCATGGGAGAGAACCGCCAGAAACTCATCTTTGATCCGATTAGCGCGTTCGGCTTCGGCTCTGGCTGCTTGCTCTAGCTGTAATAGGCGATCGCGTTCTTCCTCTGCTTGTTGGCGCTCGGTAATGTCGGTATTTGTGCCAAACCATCGCAATATTTTGCCCTGTCCATCGCGGATAGGAGTTGCTCGTGAGAGAAACCAGCAGTACTGTCCATCTTGCCTTCGTAACGGAAAGGTGTCTTCCCATAACTCGCCTGTTGCAAGGCAGTGGCGAAAATGGTGAACCACCCGATCAAGATGATCGGGGTGATGTACTTTTTGCCATCCCCACCCTTGCATTTCCTCTAGGGTCATGTCAGTATAGTCAAACCAGCGCTTATTATACCAGAAGACAGAGCCGTTTTCGTCTGCCATCCACGCAAATTGGGACATATTATCTGCCAAGGTGCGAAAACGCTCTTCACTTTGTCGCAATTCCTCTTCTACCTGTTTGCGATCGCTGATATCTAAATCAATACCCGCCATCTGCATCGGTTGCCCGTTTTCGTCGTAGAAAACCTTGCCCTGGCTGAGTGCCCACCGAATTGTACCGTTGGGAGATACTACCCGAAATTCAATGTCATAGTCTTCTCCGGTGGCGACAGCATGCTCTACGGCTGCTAGTAGGCGATCGCGATCGTCTTGGTGCAACCGCGCGGCAAACATTTCAAATGAGCCGTCAAATTCTCCTGGTTCTAGTCCAAATAAGGTTTCCAGATTATCCGACCAGGAAATTTTTCCCGTTTGGATGTTCCAGTTCCACGTTCCCATCCGAGAGGCTGACAAGGCCAATCGCAGATGTTCTTGGCTCTGGCGGAGTTCTGCTTCTACCTGTTGGCGTTCCTTTAGTTCATGCTGTGCTTGTTGATATAGTTCTGCCTGTCGCAAGGCGATACTCAGCTGAGTTGCCAGTTCTTTGAGCAAGTCAATCTCTAAGGGCTGCCAAAATCGAGGGGATGCACAATGATGAGCAATCAGCAATCCCCAAAACTGGTGATCTTGGAGAATTGGTACAACCAGATTAGCTTTAACTTGAAACTGAGCCAACAATTCAACATGACATGGGTCAATACTAATATCCTGGATATCAAATATCGCGGTTACATAACCCTGACGATAGCGTTCGATATAATTTTCGACAAAGGCGGGATCATAGCTAACAGTTTCCGGTCGATTCGATGCGAGGTAGCTCTCAGCTAGGCAGGGATCGTTGATAGTAGAAAAGAGGAGCGATCGCCACTCTGCCCCAACTGATTCTGCGATTACTGTACCATCTCCGTCAGGTTTTAACCGAAAAACCAGGACGCGATCGGTGTGGAGAAACTGCCGGACTTCGGTTACAGTTGTCTGAAGAATTTCATCTAGATTCAGAGATTGGTGAATTTGCTGGGTAATCTGCCCGACTAATCGCTCTCGTTCAATCCTCTGTTGTAGTTGGGTGCGTAGCTGTACTGTTTCAATTGCCCCATTGACTGCTATTTGCAGCCCTTCTGGGGTAATTTGCTCTTTGACTAGATAATCTTGTGCGCCCGCTTTCATCGCCTGAACTGCGATCGCTTCATTGCCCTGCCCCGTGACAACAATTACAGCTAGGCAGGGCTGTTGGGTCGAGGGTTGCAATTGTGCCAGAAATTCCAGTCCGTCCAGATCGGGCAGTCGATAATCAAGTAAAATTGCGTCTAGCTGATGTTGCTGCCAAAGTTCTAGTCCTTGCTGTCCCAGCGTTGCTTCTAGGATATTATAGGAATACTCGCGATCGCGCAGCAAATACCGCCGATAGAGTTCTCGATCTTCTGGCGAATCATCGACAATTAAGATGGTGCGTTGTTGCTGAGACATCGGGAAATAATTGAACGGACAAATAGAGTTGAACCAACATTTCGCAGATTAACATAGAGAAATTAATATTTGTAAAATAGCGCTCAAATCCTCATCTAAAGTTTAGAAAATAAGCTGCGTAGGTTGGGTTGAGGAACGAAACCCAACATTTGGGCAGGTTTGTTGGGTTTCGCAAAGCCTCAACCCAACCTACAATTTCCTATATGTAAAGATTATTACCAATGGGCGGTCTGTAACTCATAACTAATCCTCTGGGCAATCAGGCAGCGTCGTCACCTCAAACCAATACTCCACTAGCATCTGAATATCTCGTTTCAGTTGAGCAAAATTGATCGGCTTAACAATATAGCTGTTGGCACCGTATTGATAGCATACTTCGATATCTTTGGGATTGTTAGAGGTAGTAAACACCACCACCGGAATCATCTTCAAGTTGTCATCCTGTTTAATTCGGCGCAACACTTCTCGTCCATCGGTTCCGGGCAGGTTCAAGTCAAGGACAATCAAGCCGGGACGGGGCGCACTTTGGCGATCAACATAGTTGCCTGTCCGATAAAGAAACGCCAAGGCTTGTTCCCCATTTATACACCGTTGGATGGCGATCGCAACGGAAGATCGCCGTAGAAAACGTTGCAGTGCCTCAAAGTCTTCGTTGCTGTCCTCCACAATTAAAAGTACTGGCGTTTGCTGAATCGGGGGGGCTGAAATAGGAGTCATCTGTTTGCCTCCGCCGACAGGGTAAAGTAAAACGTACTGCCAAGAGTTGGGCTAGATTCCACCCAAATTCTACCACCGTGCCGTTCGACAATTTTGCGAACTATGGTTAATCCTACGCCAGTCCCCCCGCCAAAGTCATCCCGCCCATGTAAGCGGCGGAAGATTTGAAAGATTTTGTCGAGATGTTCTTGTGAGATGCCAATACCGTTATCACGAACGTAAAAAGTCAGAGAAGTGGGAGCAACTTTGCTTTCAGTATTTCCTTCAATGAAACCAATTTCAACCCACTTCTGGGGTTTATCATTGTACTTAATGGCGTTGCTGATCAGGTTGCTGAAGAGTTCATTAATCTGATCGCGATCGCATTGAACGCTTTCAAAAGGTTGAGGAATGCGAAACTCGACTTCACTTTGTGGTCGGGCAATGGTCAAGGTAGTGATTACCTGCTGCACTAACTCACTCAGATTCACTGGTTGCCGGATCAGTTCGGCGCGTCCCAACCGGGAAAAATGGAGGAGTGAGTTGATCAGGTCTTCCATTCGCTGCGTTAGCCGCACTAGGGTTTGGAGTTTGACAATCCCATCGTCATCTAGTACGTCTGCATAGTCTTCCATTAAGAAGTTAGCATAGTTATGAATGCCCCGTAGAGGTTCCTTTAGATCATGGGAGGCAACGTAGGCAAAGGAATCGAGTTCTTCGTTACTCCGTTGTAATTCAAAATTCATTGATGCCACTTTGTCTGCTTGTCGCAACACAACGCCCACAACTAGGCTTCGCAGTTCAGTAACCGCTTCAATTTCGCAAGGTTTCCACGGTAGGGCGCACCCTTGCACTGTTTCTTGCCACAAGTCGAAGGATTTGCGAGGAGACATTCGTAAACTGCCATCTGACAAAACTTCTACAGGTTTATTGGGGTTGCCGCCCCAGTTCACGGTTTGAATTATCTCTGGACGAAACCAGAGAATATAATTGTGATGAACTTTAGAAATTTCTAGGGCTAACACCCCACTAGCGATCGCTTTATATGACTCGGCAGTAGGATAATTTTTGGTGAGCGATCGCGTCTCAAACAAGTTATGATAAAATTGAGGTTTAATCCAATCCAGTAAGTCGTGAACCTCTTCTTCAGACGGCGTTTTACCCACTCGAACACACTGGTTGCCACTACATATTGCCGCTCCCGTGGCACTGGCCAGATTGAGTAATTGAGATTTCAGTTGCACCATGCCATCAATGAAATACTCAGCCTGAGACAACTCTTCAACAAATTGAGTTTGCAATGACTTTAATTGATTTTTGTAATCAATATCTTCACTCGCTTCTTTATTTAACAGTTCCACAGACATCACCTGTCCAATGAACTCGCAGATGGTGCGGATATTGTAAGAGACATATTTGGGCAACGAATGATGACAGGCAATCAATCCCCAAAGCTTTTTTTCGTGCATCAGAGAAATAGACATAGAGGCGGTCACGCCCATATTTTGCATGTACTCTAGATGAATCGGAGAAACACTCCGCAACACCGAGAGACTGAGATCGAGCGGTTGATTTGTCAAAGGATTGTTCGCTGGAATTAAGGCTACAGGCTGGTAGCTGGCATCTGGAATCAGCCGCAGCCAGTTGAGGGTATATAGCTGTCGAGCTTGCTTAGGAATGTCAGAGGGTGGATAGTGTAAGTCTAGATAGGGTGTTTCCTGATTAGTGTCTTCAGCGATCACACTGCCTCCCCCTTCCTGATCAAACTTATAGACCATGACGCGTTCAAAGCCAGTGATTCGTCGCACTTCTGTAACTACAATCTGGCACATTTTCAGCAGCGTCGGTGCTTTCTGAATGTGGGTAATGGTTCCTCTCACCTGTTGATAGAAGTCAAAAAAACCTGTTTGTCCCTTCGCTTTTTTCGGCTCCAATTCCAGAATAATGATATTATCTAAACGATGCACAATGCCATCAAAATAAATTGACTTATTCAGATATTTGATAGACAAGTTAAGGGGATTAACGCTCTCAAAATCCTCTACCAGACATTTTTGAAGCAGCTTAATCTGCTTGATATCAAGTAAGGATGACAGAGGCTTGCCCAGCAATTCTTCCGGTTGACGGCCAACAACTTCCTGGGTATTGCTGCTCACCTGAAGGATTTCCAGGGTGGGATCTTGTAAAACCAGTAAAACGCCGTGAGGCTGAATCAGACTTGGAATGTGGATCAGTTCGCGATCGCAGTTTGTCAAATCAATCGTCTCATCAGTCATTCTCAGCTTCTCAAACTCCTCATTATAATTCTGGCAGAAATTAGAAAAATTTAATTATGTAGTGAAAACGGAAATTTAGACCACATCTATTTTGAGATCCATAGTTTTTAAAAGTAGTGGGAGCATCTTGCTCCCTGCTGGTAGTAGCGGGCAAGATGCCCGCACTACTCAAGGTTTCAAAATGGACGAGATTTAGATTATTTATTTTTAGCTGTTTAATTAGATTTAACTGACTAATTTAACTCACACTAGAGGCTCTAACTTCTACTCATCGCTCAAAGTTTCAATCAACAAATCTACCTGCTGCTGTCGCTGTTGCAAAAAGCTTTCGCACTGACGCAAATATTCAACAGCACTTGCAAATTGCTCAAACACGGCTTCCAACTCCAACTCACCCGCCTCAATCCGAGTAATAATTCCCTCTATCTCAGCAACCTTCGCCTCATAATTCCAACCTTCTTCAGAACTAGAAGCACTCTTGCGTTTAACCATCAACCTCTCTGTGTCCTTGTGGTTCGTTTATTTCCATAACTTCCACTTTAACCCCACCCTGTCCCAACTGAATCATTAACTCTTGCCCCACAGCCAACTCCGCCGCCGAACGAGCGATCGCCCCATTTTCCCGCCTCACCACCGCATAACCACGCTGTAACACCGCTTTCGGGTCAAGACTAGCCAACTTTTGCCGCAATAATTCTAAATGCTGCGTTGCTTGCTGCGATCGCCCCGTCGTAATTTGCACCAAATGCTGACGCTTCCAACTTAGCTTGTCCACCTCCTGCTGCATTTGCCGATCTAACCGCAAACGTCGCAAACGATTTCGCAATAATTGCAGTTTATTTTCAGCAGTTTCTCTAAAGTCATGCACTGCTTCATGCAAAACCACAACTCGCTGCCGATGTTTACTATACAACTCCGACAGGGACGGCACAACCATTTCCGCCGCCGCCGTGGGTGTATGCACACAAGCGTCTGCAACCAAATCTGCTAAAGACTCATCTCGTTGATGTCCAATACCAGTAATTACAGGTATGGAACAACAAGCAAGCGATCGCACCACTCGCTCATCATTAAAACAAGCCAACTCTTCAACAGCACCACCACCCCGCGATAAAATTAGCACTTCGGCGCGGCCATCGTTTTCTACTCGCTCAATTGCTTTGACGATAGATTCCGGCGCTTGCTCACCTTGTACTGTCGCCGGAGAAAATAAAACGTGTAAACCTGGATACCTTTGCTTGAGGGTTTTTTGAATATCACCCCAAGCCGCAGCCGTTGGTGAAGTGACGACAGCGATCGTTTGGGGGTGGATGGGAAGCGATCGTTTTCTTTGAGCATCAAACAACCCTTCAGCCAGCAAGCGATTTTTAAGTTGTTGATAGCGCAACGCTTGTAAACCAACACCAGCAGGTAGAGTTTGCCAAACTGATAACTGATACTCTCCCCGTTGCGGATAAACGCGAATACTACCCAAAATAATTATCTGCTCACCGGGAACAGGCATTTGGGCGAGTTTTGGCAATTGGCTATTCCATACCACGCACTTAATTCCGGCGGTGCGATCGGTATCTTGCAGCGTAAAAAATAACCCACTACGATGAGGGTTAGCACTGGAAACTTCGCCAGTTACCCAAACTTGCCGCAATTGTTGATCTTGCTCTAACAGCAAGCGGATATAGTCAGTTAATCCAGATACGGAAAGCGCTGTATCGAGAACGAGAGAGTCGGGAAGGTCGAAAGTCATTAAATATGCGTGAGAGCAAAAGCTTAATCTAATCTTAGCAAATAACGTTAATTAATAGTTATTGCGTTGAATTATCAAACTGGAAATATCCAAAAAATCTATTAGACTTAAATTAATCACTAACATAGAGTTTAAAACCATAATGGAAAAAATAGAACTTGAACTAGATAGACTCACTTTTGAACGAGCAAAAACTCTGGCAATAGTCAATCAATCAACTTTATCAGAATTGATTAGTCATGTAATTGAACGTTTAGCAGAAATTCAGAAAAACAACGATCCCTTAATGGGATTATATGCTGATGTTCCAGAAATTGTTGATGAAATTGTTGCCGAGGCGATGGAAAAAAGAGGATATACTATATCAGATGAATAAAGTAGAAAAATCCCTACTTGATACGGATATTCTTTCTGAAATTATTAAACGAGCAAATCCTCGTATTATTGTCAAAGCCAATAATTACTTAAACCAGTTTGATAAATATACAATTTCTGCAATTACAGTCATGGAAATTGTAGAAGGCTGGCAAAAACGTAAGCAAGAAAAACGCCTTCAGCAATTTTTAAGTATACTGGCTTCACAGGAAATATTATCCTTTGACTTGACAGAAGCTGTATTAGCAGGGAAAATCTACGCTGATTTAGAGACAACCGGAAAAAGAATTGGTTATCCCGATTGTATGATTGCTGCAATTGCCATCAGTCATAATCTAACTTTAGTTACGGGTAATTTATCTCATTATCAAAGGATTCAAGATTTCGATTATTCGCTAAGACTAGATAACTGGCGTTTATAGTAACAATGGTAATGGATGAAGTGCCATCAAGTTTCGCCATTAGCTAAATGCTCTAACGCAGATGTATTTTTGAACTTAATTTTTATATCCTGTATTACAGTATGGATGGGTTATCTGCCCGTTATCTACACTTGCTAATCCGCCATCTTCTTTACGCTGGATATGATCAATCGAAAGGCAACACCGCGATTTTATCACCGACCTTTCCCCAATTAAATTTAACCGCACAACAGATTTTTAATGCAGCCAACTAATTTTATCAAACAGAATTCAGGAGTCAGGAGTCATTCTGCATTCTGCATTCTTCTTCAATCCTCGTTTAGCCACTTCAAAATGCTAACTTTGCTCTCTACTAAACTCTTATAAACCAGTGATTCTGGTGTCATGGACTGAATCGCACTATAAAGCTTAGAC
This sequence comes from Chroococcales cyanobacterium, assembly GCA_038249935.1. GTDB lineage: Bacteria > Cyanobacteriota > Cyanobacteriia > Cyanobacteriales > Nostocaceae > Nostoc. The sequence goes on along the minus strand of JBBSCU010000072.1, from coordinate 11,154 downwards.
CGTAAAACCGGGTCTTGTTTAACCAGTCCACAATCTCTAAAATAAGTACGAATGGTAAACAGCGCTGCTTCGGATTCTGGTAATCCTCAAATTACTTGGCGCTCAATTCGCAGGTAGAGCCTGGGATGCTGAGAATCAAAGCTTCTACCTTGCCATTGGCTGACTAACACACCAGACGGCGGTTCTGGATGGTGGTTGAGGCGGGTATCAGTACTCAAACCCCAGGCAAAACGCACCATTGGTTTGTGAGTAATCATCGTATTAGCGATCGCATTCCCCCGCCGATTAATTTTTTCCATACCCGCCACAGATGCATGAATGGTGGCAAAGTCCTTGCCAATCTTCTCTTCAGATGACCAGTGGTTGGGATAGCAGAGATGAACTGCACTCAGCCAGTTGCTACCATTGGCAGAACCACAGATAATTGTCAGGTCTTCTTGGACTTGCGCTGCTAGAGCATCCAGGGTAGAGGCGTAAGCTGGAACAACTTCGCCACCCTGTACTTGCTGTAACTGCAACTCTGCATCTAAATAAAGAGTTTCGTTGGTGAGTTGGCTGTGGAATATTAGTGTGTTGGCTGTTGACTTTTGGCAGTAAAAGTGTTGTGGGTGTTCTTGGATCAGGCGATTAATAATTAAATTAGCGATCGCACCTGCCACCGCTTTAGAATAATTGCAGATTTGGTAGTACTTGCTCAACCGTTCGGCACGAGCCAACAGTTTAGCTTGACGGTAGTGGGTGAAATTATCATCAATTTGAAATACCTGTTGATCAGCCTGAGTGTTCCCTAAACAGGAGCCAAAAGCCATCATCCCCGGCTTAATTTCGTAGCGTCCACTCATCAGGGGAAAGTAGTAAGCCGCACTATTAGAGGCTTCGACTGTCCTAACTTCTTGAAACATATCGTCTAGAGACATAGGTACTACTATGCGTCTTTAAATACCCATTTTTTATTCTCCCCATTTCTAAGATACATAAAGTAAAGGAATGAGAGAGAAATGAACCAATGCCCAATGCCCAATGCCCAATGCCCAATGCCCAATTAATATTCTTTCCACCCATGCATAGCAGCTATGCCTTTAGTAACCCATTCGATCACAATTGGGGGAGCTTCTGATATCAAAATGCTAGGATAAACTGCTGCACCCCAGTCGGGATGCACTAGCACACGGCAACGATTTTTAATCACTGGATAATTGAGTAAAGCTTTAACAACAGCTGTGTCGTCGTGGGGAATTGCTCCGGGATTGGACAATAAAGGATAACCTGTACGAGGATCGATCAGGTCTGTTAGATAGCCGCGATCGCACAGATTAAATGCTAAATCACAGCCAAACCTCATAAATTTTTCTCGCAAGCGTTCTTTTTCTGCCTCTATTTGGCTCGTCTTTTCCACTAGTTGATAACGCGATTGCTGTAAGACAATCACTATCCGTAAAAATGGCTGTCGTTTCCAATCTGGTAATATCCGTTCGCAGTTGGCACAGATATATTGACTGGGGGGATGAATTGAAATTTGAACCGCTTGTCCCGTTTCGCCAACTAAATTAATAGGACAGCCTTGCTCCGAAGTGTAAACTGAGGGATAGTTCACTAAATTTATTCGGTTTATGCAAGTTTGTTAATTTAATCTCCGGTATAGATGATAGCTCTTAAGAGTTCATAAAAATTATCAACTTTCTATAATATATTACTTTTAGTAGAAGCTATTGTTAATAATTTGGTAATCTTAATCCAGTTTTTATCCTTTATTAACCTTTTTTCATGGTGTATGGTGCGTGCCCAGCGTGTACTAGACAAGCGATGCCTACGGCGGGCTACGCCTACGCTCCTAAAATATACCAATCAAAATCCCAAAGAATGTCTACTTTCCATAGCACCAAATTAATTGAGTTTTAAAGAATTGACTGGCACTTCATCCCAAGAATCGACTGTCCGCAATCGCGCCACCCAACCTGCTGCCTTTTGGATCTCGGTCAAATTATTCTCAAAGGAATTATGACAATCGTTGGCTTGAGATTCATTACAACAGGCAATACAGGCGTGAATCATCCCAGACGGATCAATTTGCTCATTTACCCAAATAGTCATAGAGTGTTACCTCAAAAATTTATTTTAGAACACCATTAGGATTGAAAATTAACAGCAAAATCGGTAAAAAGTATCTGGTTTATCTCATAGGCGCATAGGATTTATCTTTTCTTTTATAGCGACGGCGATAGATTAATTCTATCTGTCCACCATATTCCAATCCGGTTCGTTAAGGCTAAAACTCTTTGTAAAAGTCAATTTTTTTAACAAACCGCCAATTCTGTCGCCATTAATTGCGATAAAATTGGGGTTACTTGTAAATGCAATCCTGATCTTAGCTCACTGGGGCAAATGCGATCGCAGCATATACAGCCCAGTTACCTGGGAGTTTCGCCCATGTGGGGATTTTCGTGTATTGTTTGCGTAGCCGTAGGCATCGCCTCTAGGATACCAAATCGCCTCTGTGGAATTTAATCAGATTGACTGTGTTATTTGTTGCTATCAGTCATGTAGCAGACTTAACCTTGTCTATTTAATATTGCTACCCTAGCAAAATTTTTATCCTGATAAATAGGAGAATTAATCCCGATAGCAGATTCGATTGATAGTGGTAGCGCTAACTCTTCTACTAGTGGCACAACATTCATAATGTAAATTCAATTTTCCAAAGCTGAGAGTTACTGCTGTGGGAGTGCCTGATTTGATATTAGAATCAACTCTATCGCTTCCAGCAGACTTCCTCTTAGATAGAAACTTCTACTTCACGAGTTTTCACTGTTAAAGACATTCCTTTCTCAGCCCTTACCTCTAAACATTCCTTGATTGCCTCTCGAACGTTTTGCTCCGCTTCTTGTTCCGTCTTTCCTTGACTGACACAGCCAGGAATAGATGGACATTCGGCAATAAACATTCCATCTTCATCTTGAGAGATAGTAATCAGAAATTTCATAATTTATTCCTATTTATTAAACTGTGACACCCTCTAACTCTTCATCTGCCAACTCATATAATTGACGCAACTTATCTAACTTATCACCATCAGCTTGCCAGAAACCCCGCCCATGTGCTTCTAACATTCTCCCTAAAATATTACGAAAAGCTTCAGGATTTGCTTTGCGTAATTTATCCGCCATTTCTGCATCTAACGCATAAGTATCAGCTGCTTGATCATAAACCCAATCATCGGTAAAATCGGCAGTACCACCCCAACCAATTAACGCCGTCATCCGTTGAGAAATTTCAAAAGCACCACCAGAACCTTGATTTGCCATTGCTTGCGCCCATTTGGGATTTACTAACTTAGTGCGGTACTCCATTCGCAACAAATCATCTAAATTCCGGGGTGTAGTATCTTTGGAGAAACTTTCCACAAAGCTGGTTGTAACTTTCTTACCGCTTTGTTTTTCTGCTGCCCTTTTCAAACCGCCCGTATTCGCGTAATATTCTTGAATATCGGTTAAACCATATTCTACAGAATCAATTTCTTGAACAATGCGATCGCTAGTTTTTAACAAAGTATTTAACACTTCCGGTCTAGCTTGACCTTTATCTTCTCTCCCGTAGCTAAAAACGTTGCGACTTTGCCAAGTGTCGCCTAACTCCTCGCCAGATTCCCAGTTACCATCAACCACTCTATCATTCACCAAAGAACCAAAATCCCCCGCCGGATTAGAAAACAATCTCGCCGACACATTTTCCACACCTTGAGCTTTTAAAGCTAAAGCGTGTCTTCTAATAAAATTCTGATCTTCCGGTTCATCAGCATCAGCCGCCCGTTGAAATAAATCATCCAACAACTCGATAATATTTACAAAACTATCCCGAAAAATCCCAGACAAATTACCCAACACATCAATGCGGGGATGTCCAACTTCCAGCAACGGCTTCAATTCATAACGAACAACTCTACCAGTTCCTTCCTTAATAGGTTCAGCCCCCACCAATTCCAACAGAATCCCCAAAGATTCACCCTTAGTTTTAATCGCATCTAATCCCCACAGCATCACCGCCACAGTTTCGGGATATCTCCCATATTCATCCAAATGCTGGGCGATAATTTTTTGAGCAATTTCTCGTCCCCGTTCATAAGCAGCAGGTGAAGGCATCCGATAAGGATCTAAAGCATGAATATTTCTCCCAGTCGGTAAAACACCAGCCCCATCCCGCAACAAATCACCACCAGGTGCGGGGGGAATATACTCCCCATTCAATCCCCTTAACAAATTCGTTAATTCATCTGTAGATTGCATCAACAAATCTGTAATTAGCTTTTCTTCCTCTTTATGTGATTCATTTTCCTCCCCAAAATAAGCCTCTAAATATGAAGCCAATTCTTCTTCATTAGGTGCTTCCCCCAAAGTATGCAACCCAGAAGAAAATAGACGATTTTCTAAAACTTGCAAATATTCATACAACTCCACCAAATAATCATCAAAAGCATGAACGCTAAACATCCGAATATTTTCTGGAGTAAAGGAAATACCCAACTTTTTAGCATCCTTAAACGGACAATCTGCATCTAAACCAGAGTCCACAATTTTTTTACAAATCGCTTCTTTAAGGACATAATTCTTTTGGGGATCTTCTCGATACTCTGAGATTAAATCACGCAATGTTACCAATTCTTTATATAAACCTGCACGACCATAAGGTGGTACATTATGAGAAATTAATACACCATAACCGCGACGTTTTGCCAAAATAGATTCAGACGGATTATTAGCCGCATATATATATAGATTAGGCAAATTTCCTAACAGAATATCTGACCAAGAATAACCCGTATTACCCAAAGGAGAACCAGGCAACCATTCTACCGTCCCATGCATCCCAAAGTGAACTATAGCATCAGCTTGAAACTCATTTTGCAACCATTTATAATAAGCAGCATATTGGGGATGGGGCGTTAAATCTCGTTCAAACATTAAGCGCATGGGGTCGCCTTGGATACCCAAAGGTGGTTGTACACCTATCCACACATTTCCTAATTGCACACCACCAATTTGGAATTCATCGCCGGATGTTTTAATTCCAGTCCCCGTGAGAGATTTCCATTGTTTTTCGATGCGGGAGGTTTGCAGATATCCCAACCATTTTTCTAATGTGCGGACATTTACAGATGCAGAGATATTCTCCGCGTTATTTAAAGATTCATCCGCTTCTTTCACCCACCGAATCAATTCTTCCCCATCTTCGGGTAAATCTCCAACGGTATAACCTTCTTCTTTAAGTGCGTGGAGAAACTTCAGGAGACTACGCGGCACATTTAATAATGCAGCTGTCCCCACAGCACCATAACCTGGAGGAAACCCATATAAAATAATGGCAATCTTGCGTTCCGATGCCGGTTTTTGCCGCAAAGCTACCCAACTTTTCACCCTACCAATTAATCGCTGCACCCGTTCGGGAACCAGATAAATATTTTCGCCCACTAAACCACCGAGAGGAACAGTATCAATAGCCCCATCCAGTTCGGGTAATGCGTACAACACCACACTTTGCAAGCCCCCGACACCTTGACGTGTCCACGAGGAAATATCTTGAATTAATAGGGGTGCGGCAACAATATAAGGTACATTCTTGGCAGTGAGAATGCGCTTTGCTACTTCCACCTGACGACCAGCTTCCATTGAACCAGCCGGGCCACCCACCAAAGGAAAGCCAATTGTTGAGACGATCGCATCTACTTTGACTGCTTCATTAGATAATGAGGGAGTCTCTATGTTCCCTAGTTGTCGTTGCTGAATTTCATAGTCGGTTGTCATCCAATCTCGTACCGCTACGTGTCCTTCTACGCCGTTGATGAAAATGGGTAAAGGAGTTAACCCAGCTTTCTCAAAACTGCGAATTAGTTGGGGAATATAGGGTTGTTTGGTGATGACGTGTTTACGGTAGAGGAGAATTCCGATAACTGGGGAGACGCGATTTGGGAAGACGCGATTTGGGGAGACGCGATTTGGGGAGACGCGATTTGGGGAGACGCGATTTGGGGAGACGCGATTTGGGGAGACGCGATTTGGGAAGACGCGATGAATCGCGTCTCTACAATGGGTTTTATACCATTCTAAATATTCGCGGGGCGATTCAAAAAACCCTGGATAGTCGGGATGGAGTAATCCGATGTTGGGGGTTTCGACTAGCGCGGGAATGTCGCCGACTTTTAAATTCAAGTATTTTTCTGCTAGTATCCAGAATAATGAAGCGACGTTTTCTGTGCCGCCAGCATTCCAGTAACCATAGATAATTAACCAGTTGCGTAAGTCTTGGACTTTTTGCACTGGCACGTATTTTAGCAGTTTGGGGCCAATTTTTAAGAAGCTGATATAACCAGCGAGTTTGTCTTCTTCGCGTCCGTTGCTAAATTTGTCGAGGATGAATTTAACTGGTTTGGGCATTCCTTTGGGGTTGTCGCCAATGGCAAAGATACCCAGCTTGGTTAAACTCATCAATTCCAAGGCTGACTCAAACACCAGGCGGATGGGAATTTGGGCAATGCGATCGCGCAACCACACAACTTGGTCATAATCAAATAGTAGACTGCCGAAAAATACATCAGCGTCATGAAGTGCTGCTTCTACTTCAGTACCTTTGCTGCTAAGATCGCGATCGCTAAATACCCGAATATCCAACTCAGGACAGCGAGAATTAGCCAAAAAAGCTGCTTTTCTGTACAAGTCAGTGTTAAACGATTCAAACCCAGCAACCAAGACGATGCGTTTCATGCCTGTAAGCTACGAAATATTTCTTTACTTAAATTTTAAACGTGCTTTCAGGCTGATTGTTAAATATCTACCCACAGATTTTGGTCATTCGGTGGTACTAATACAGAATGGCAGAAATAAACATACTATTCGATAAAGCTGAAAAGCCTGTGTTACCAATTTTGCTAAATTATAATGGTTGTGTTTTTGGTTGTATTATCCCTTTTAATTAGTGAATTTTACCATATAAAACTTGCTGTTCAGGTTCGCACAAAAACCAGCGTATTAATGCTTAAAATAATGTGGACATTCCCAATAAGTAATTCAAAAAATTTATTAACAAAACTTTGTCTCTATAATTGGAAGAGTTTTGAACTAGTATAAAAATAAGTAAATTGAGGATGAACAAATGAAATTTGGAATTGATAGCGGACACAATTCTCCACCAGATACAGGAGCCAGAGGAATCAAAGTTGAAGATAACTTAACTCTAGATGTAGGTAATAGAGTCATAGCTAAGTTAAGAGCTTTGGGGAATGAAGTAGTAGTATGTAAACCAAGTAGTGCTAGTACAGTCCGGGAATCGCTTTCAAAAAGATGTTCTACAGCTAATGCTAGTAGAGTAGATATTTACGTCTCGATTCATTTTAATGCTTTTAATGGGCAAGCTAACGGCACAGAAGTATTTGCAACTAGCGATACAGGCAGAAAAATCGCTAAACCTGTATTAGATGAAATCGTCAAGTTAGGATTTTTTAATCGCGGCGTTAAGAGTGGTTCCCACTTGTATGTTCTGAAAAATACAGATATGCCCGCAATTCTTGTAGAAGGTTGCTTCATCGATTCCCAAAAAGATATGAATCTTTATAATCCTGAAGCAATGGCCAATGCGATCGTTAAAGGCTTAACTGGTAAAGTATCAAGTGTTCCTGTTAACCCTGTATCAGATGAAGAGGATAATGTAGATACCACTATTCTCAGACTGCAAAAAGCCTTAAATCGACTAAAAATAACCGATAAAAATGGTAAGGCATTAGTAGAAGATGGCATAACCGGGGCTAACACCAAATCTGCTGTAGAAAAATTTCAGACTATTGTCGGAGTTCAAGCAACTGGAATTGCTAACGCAGCTACATGGAATGCCATAAATCTAATTTTGGCAAAACGAATTATTAGACCAAACCATGCTGGTGGTGCAGTTGTCGCATACTTGCAATACCGTGTAGGTGTTGATAATGATGGAGTTTACGGACCGCAAACAGAGTTTGCAATTAAGAACTTTCAACAGCAAAATGGTTTAGATGCTGATGGCATTGTCGGGCCTGCTAGCTGGCAGAAATTAATTGGTTAGGCTGATGCAGATTGCTCGTCTCAATTATAAGACTATAGCGATCGCCTGAAGCCGTTGACCTAAAATAATGAAAGGAAATAACCAGGGCGTAGGAAGTCACCTATGTTGTTGACAGGGATATGTTCAACTTTACAAGTTGCCTTTGATAAGCATCAATTGCACTTGATCACAGGTAATTTCCTATCGCTCTGGTGTTTTTTTGGCGGTGAAGTTTCGCCAAAAGTATAAAAGTAAAGGGCTTTACAAGCCTATAATAATTATTACTAGGTTATTGTATAAATGCACACATTTTATGTTAACTTTCAAAGTCCCTTTTGTTGGCATTCTCTGGCTTGAGCGTTCGACGAGCTAACTTTGCGTAAGTTTTCACAGTAGCGTAAGGCATCTCTAAATCTTCGGATATAACTTGCAATGATTCTCCCATCTCGCGGCGTGCTAAGATAGTTGCCCATGTAGAAGCAATTTTATCAGTGCGATCGCCTCCTGTGCGTTTTCGTTGTGCAGTAAATAACAATGTCAATTCATCAATGCGTTCTCCTAGCAGGTTTGTTAGCACCTGAGTAGATACGCTTACCTCTGGTTTCACTAAATTTAAGCGAGTTTGCCCCAGTCCAAAAGTAGTTTTGTGCCCCGTACCGCAGTAGGGGGCGAGTTGAGCCAAAGCATAAAATAGCCGGGTAAACTCAGAGTTAGCTAAAGCTGCTTTAGTCAAACCACAGGACATTGCCCCTGTGAACCCAGTTACCGAACCCAGCTTGCCAGCTGCCACCTTCACCGATTCCAAACGATGCTGATGGATAATTACCCCTTCATCTATCCAGTCAAGGAAAGGTTCTTGTTCGATTGGGATTCCCGAAAAGTCATTCCAGCGACGCAGGTAGCTGTGAAAGAGATTTACTGGCACCGGCAGGGGAAAATGATGACCCTTGCGGCGAAAGCTAGTAGGCGAGACAAAGCTGAAATTGACGTTATGGTGTTTCTCTGGTAATAACTGCAATAGTTGCGCGTAGGTAGTAGGTGGATGAGCGATACTAACCTGTTTTATTTGCAGGGGAGCATCTCTTAAGTCCAGAATTTGGGGCAGTTGGGCTAACCATTGCCTGAGAAACTGCACCACTTTTGGAGACAAGGCATTGACGTACCAGTGGTAAATTTGCTTGGCTTCCAATTGCAATTGTCTACCACTGGCGAGGAGTTGACCTGACAGCGCCGAAATATTGAAGGGCTTTTCCGACTCCCCATCGTGCAGATATGCAGAAAGTTCTGGGTTGAATTGGCGTACTTGGTCAAGAAACCAAGCATGGAGTCCAATGGTGTACTGAGAGTAGAGGGAAGTGGAAGTAGTTGGCTCAAGGTCAAACATCAATCCTAGCAGTTCAGTGTCATCTGCCCATGTGGGAAGAGACTCTGACTGTGGCTTGATTTTGCGCTTGGTGGATGTAGCAGCTTTTGGCATCGCGGAATGCTATAACGATGTCAAATATTGTAATAATTTTCCATCCCCTTTGGGGGATTATGTTAATGGAAAGCAAGATATTAAATCAGGGGATTATCGAGGAGATGTCTTGTATGTAATTGTTTACATGACTCTATCTCACCAGATAAGTAAATCAAACTGGAAATTTAAGCAGTTACCAGATTGTTTAACTGTAATTCGCTCTGTTGAAAGACATAATTAACCACAGAAAAGAGTTTATCTAAATCTTGAATGAAATAATACTTGATATTTCTCGTGAAAGCATCTGTTTCTAAGTCTTCTCGGAAGTAATCAGGAATATTGAACTCAGCTTCACCCATGAAATTGGATTCAGTATAAGTAGTTTGAAATGCTTTAAGAACTTCACCGATAGTTTTGTAACTACTGAAAGCCATATTGCCATCCTGAAGAAAATTTATACAGTTGCTCAATTTATAGTTTATAGCGGTTCCCACTCAGATGCAGTACAAATTTATATCACAAGGTGTTGGGGCACGGCATGCCGTGCCCCTACGGGTGTACCTCACGTAAACGAGAACCGCTATAGCGGTATTTAAACTGTGCGATCGCTCGCTTCTAAGTGGAATTTTGCAAAGATTTATTCAGTAGTTGTTCGGTGTGGTAATAGTTGCTGTCCGAGTTTTTCCAGTTGTGGGTAAAGTGATACAGCCGTCTGCTTAAGTTTTAATGCGGTTTGAGGGTTAAGATTCATACCTACATGGGCAATATCATTACGCAGCTCAGTCATTTTACTCCAAACTTTGACAAGTTCATCTGCTTCTGGTAAAGCGGCAAACTGCTCATCACAACGGCTAGGAGTAATGGGACGAGGTGATGATCTACCCTTTTCAACAGCATTGTTTATAGTATCTTCCACAGGCTTTCGACCTTTTTTAGGATCGAACATTAGTTCACCAAATCGCAGCACCAATACAGAAATTAACCATTCACGTGCTAAGGTTACTGCTTGTACAACTCTATCTCGCTGAATATACCAGTTAATCATTTGTAGTTGTAGCCATAGATTTTCAGCTAATGCTGCTTTATCAGTTGGATCTTCTAGAGCAAATTGTCCATACTCTTTAATAACCCTTTCTACCAAAAGTGAAAATGGTTTGGCACGTTGATCAAAGCTGAGTGCTGCTTGTTTTAAAGTCTCCTCCAACTGAGTAGCCGATTTCATCGTCTCAATTGGTCGAGTTACATTCAAAGCCAATGAAATACTCTCAATAGCTTCAGCAGCTTTGTTAAGTTGATTTCTTAATGGTCTGCTACCAAGATTATCGCGCAGTTCAACACCTGACGGAATAGCACTTTTGAGTAAATTTGCAAGTGCCTGTCCATCTCCTATTTCTACAAAACGCTCAGTTGCAGTTAACCAATCCAGCATTCCGATAAATTCTGATAAATCAATTACTGGTGCTATGCCATTATTTGAATTACCTAGTTCCCATATTTATAAAATTCCTCTGGATGGAAAGTTAAAAATTCTCTAGAAACAGAATACAAACCCATTATTCCTGAGTGCGAAACAGAAGGAATCGCCTCAATTCCTATTTCTAATCCTAGCTGTTGATGTAGTTGCTTAACTAGTT
>JBBSCU010000071.1:0-20921 GCA_038249935.1 Chroococcales cyanobacterium | reverse complement strand
AGTTCTGGGGTGGATGAATCCAGTTCCGAGGTGGATGAACGAGTATCTAATTTTCCTTGTCCCCTAGTCTCCAATTCGCAATGTCCCCTACTCCCCAGTCCACTGCATCTTAATTTTGAGGCTGGCTTTTTGCGCTAAGATTCGCTAAACTCACAAGATTAAATTTGCAACTATTCAGAAGACTAGGGTACAGATGTGGGAAACAAAATACAATTTATAGATAGACTGCGACTCGGTTTAGCGGTATCAGTGGCAAAAAGCGTTACGTTTATTGTGCGAACGCTCCATCTGGGTGCTGGTAGTGTATTACCAGGCGCGATCGCTCGTCGCATTGAACCCCGACTTTTAGAATTATTAAGTCAGCAAGTTAAAAATGGGGTGATTTTAATTGCTGGTACTAATGGTAAAACCACTACAGCGCTGCTTTTATCCACCATATTAGAACGCAAGGGTTATTGCGTCGCTCATAATTCTACAGGTGCAAATCTAGAAAATGGCTTGATGACGGCGCTGTTAGAAAGCACCAACTTACTAGGCACGTTAGATGTTGATTACGCCATTTTGGAAGTAGATGAAAATATTGTACCGAAAGTTTTAACGCCACTCCAGCCGCAAATCATTCTCTGTTTAAACTTGTTCCGTGACCAACTTGATAGATATGGGGAAGTAGATACAATTAGCAAGCGTTGGACAAAAGTTATTTCTACCCTACCACTAGAAACGGTGGTAATTCCTAATGCTGATGATCCAACTTTATCTAATCTTGGTCAGCAGTTACCCCAACGAGTGTTATTCTTTGGCTTGAATGAACCAGAACATTATCTGGAAGCAATGCCTCACGCTGTGGATTCTATCTATTGTCCTAGATGTGGACATTCCTTAGATTATAAAGGTGTTTATTTATCTCATTTAGGAGATTTCAGTTGTCCTAAGTGTGGTTTTAGTAAAAGTAAACCGACCCTCGAAAGTAGTGAATGGTCGCAAATTCTTGTTGGTTTGTACAACAAATACAATACTTTGGCTGCTGCTACGGCGGCTATTGAGTTGGGAGTTGATGAAGCAACAATTAGAGATAGTATTAACAACTTCCAAGCGGCTTTTGGTCGGGCTGAAGATTTAGTAATTAACGGTAAACGGGTGCAGATTTTGTTATCAAAAAATCCTGTGGGAACAAATGAAACAATTCGCGTAGTCACTGAAAGCACAGATAAAACTACACTACTAGTATTGAACGATCGCACACCCGATGGCACTGATGTATCCTGGATTTGGGACGTGGATACGGAGAAATTAGTCGAACGTGGAGGCACTTTAGTAGTAAGTGGCGATCGCGTCTATGACCTAGCTCTACGTCTACGTTACAGCGAAAAGTCACTTCAGAATAACTTAAATTTAATTGTCGAGGAAAATTTGCAAAAGGCGATCGCAACTGCATTAGAGCATACACCAGACAATGAAACTTTGCACATTCTGCCTACCTATTCAGCCATGCTAGAAGTGCGAGAAATTCTTACAGGTCGGAAAATTCTTTAAATTCTTTAAATTTGTCATTTGTCATTTGTCATTTGTCATTTGTCATTTGTCATTTGTCATTTGTCATTTGTCATTTGTCATTGGGCATGGGTAACAAGAGTCTATAGTTCTTCTTCCCCTTCATTCCCTATTCCCTATTCCCCATTCCCCATTCCCTAAATTTATGAGTTCTCAAAATTTGGAATTAACAATAGGTTGGCTGTATCCAACGCTGATGAGTACCTATGGCGATCGCGGTAATGTTATTACTATAGAACGTCGCGCTCAGTGGCGAGGATACGATGTTAAGGTGTTATCCCTGGATCAAAATGCCACAGCCGCAGATATTAAAACTGTCGATATCATAGTTGGTGGTGGCGCACAAGACCGTCAGCAAGAAATTGTCATGCGTGATTTGCAAGGCGCGAAAGCCGACGCTATGCGCGGTAAAATCGAAAATGGAACACCGGGAGTTTTTACCTGTGGTTCTCCCCAACTGCTAGGACATTATTATGAACCAGGATTAGGACAACGGATTGAAGGCTTGGGAATACTCGATTTAGTTTCCGTGCATCCCGGTGAAAATACTAAACGCTGTATTGGTAACTTGGTAATTGAAGTGACAGCTTCACGTCTGGCGCAAGATTTAAAAGAGATGACGGGTAACACACCGTATTTGGTAGGCTTTGAAAATCACGGCGGACGTACCAAGTTGGGGAAGGTGGAAGCTTTGGGGCGGGTGGTGTATGGCTTAGGCAATAATGGTGAAGACGGTACAGAGGGAGCATTTTATCAAAATGCGATCGCTACTTATTCCCACGGCCCTTTGTTACCCAAAAATCCCTTTGTTGCAGATTGGTTAATTCAAACAGCATTACGGCTAAAATATCAACAGGCGATCGCATTACAGCCTTTAGATGATCATCTGGCTATGCAAGCACGGGAAGCAATGTTTAAACGATTGAAAGTAAATTTGCCAACTTCTGGTGCAGCTAAAGTTTGAATTTTAGTCTTTAGACATCTATACTTAGAATTGAGCCGATACCCTGAAAGCGTCATCAAAAATTTTCCGCAGTGCCACTAACTGGATCGAATTCAAATCGCTGTTTGTAGTTTGTTTCACCATACAAATTGAAGCTTATTGTCGGTTTCTCACCGAGTGCTTCAACACTATGAATTGCATCTGGCATCAAGCTAATAATTTCACCTGGAGTTAAGATAATTTCGCCAACTTTTTGAATACCACCATTATTATCAGTCCGCCTCCACAGCGTATTTTTTTCTTCACCACTCATCAGTGCTACAACTCCCCAGGTAGCATGATTATGAATTGGTGATCCTCTCCCCGGCAACCACGCGACTGTCTGCACTGTCAAGGGAAAATCTGGCTCATCATATAGGGTAAGTACCGACCAGCCTATTTCTGGATCTGGTTCAAGATACTCACCTTGTAACCACTCTGAACTGGTCAATAATCGCCGCACTAGAGGGCAAATCGCTTGGAGTCGGTGGCGATCGCTCTTAAAGTTATGGAGAATATCTTCAAGATCCGTTAAAAACCGATATAGCCGATATTGATTGGTCGATAATTCTAGATTATCTGCCTGTTCTTCCCAAGTTTCATCCTTGCCATCGTCTGTTACTAACCAATCTTGACTTGTCATAATCTTTTCAGAACTCAATAATCGTTACATATCTGCGACCCCAAGCCTAAATCCTGCTTTCCCCCTGCTCCCCCTGCCTAAGAAAGCTCTTTTCACGATGATCTCACTTTTTCGCGTTGCTCCCTTGATTAAATGTGTGAGCTTCGCATAACTACAGTTCCCGTAGGACGAGAGACATTTGCATCTGTCTCCATTGTCACAATTAACCCGGAAAATTGTGGGTGAGAAAATTCTTGGTACATTTGAGGCGTAAATGGTAATTCATAGGAAGCATTTCCCCAAGCATAGGGCTTGACTTCACCGCAGGGTAGTTTCTCTCTAGCAACAATTGTCCAGAGTAGGTAGACATAACCAGGGGGTGGGGCGGGAAAATTGCGGAAAACCATTACCGCTTTTTGCTGTTCAGGATTGATAACTATGCTTCCTGAACTGTTGTCTTTGGCGTTGACTCCTTTAAAAGTAAACAGTCGCGTTTCATCATTTTGGAGCATAGTCTTAACTACTTGAGCTTGCACAACATCTTGGCGTAAACGCTGGTTATCTGCGGTGACAATGCTGAAATTTTGACGCAGCCGATAGTTATCAACCCCCAAGCTGACCATAAACAGTGCAGCAATACCACCAGCAACTTTTGTCCATCGGCGTGGCTTTAGGGTAGCGACTCCTAGATAACTTCCTTTGACCATAGGGGGCTGTGTTACCGAGGCTTCAGCTTGTTCTAGAATTTTGGGTAGCAAATGGGCTGGTGCTTCTACCTCAGTGAAGCCATCTAAGACTTGTCGTAGAACTTCTTGCAAATCATCAACTTCGTTAATCAGTTCTGGATGGTCATCAAGTAAGAGGCTAAACTCTTGGGCTTCTTCAGGGGTAAGATCATCAACGACAAACCCCGCAGCCAGATTTTTGATATATTCAGGATCTAAAGATTTATTCATATATTGATAAATCGGAATCTAATAAGATGCGCTTGAGTTTGAGTAATCCTTGACGGGTGCAGGTTTTGACTGTACCCAAAGGGATATCAATTTGTTTAGCAATTTCTGACTGACTTAATCCTTGGTTATAAGCTAGTTCAATAACTTGAAGTTGCTTTTCGGGTAGTTGTGCTAAAGCGTTGTGAATTCGCCCCGAACGCTCGGCAAAACTCGCCTGTTCAAGGGGTGTTGGCTCTGGTGCTGCTTCAGTTGTCATCGTTTGACCCCATTTTTCTACAAGTTTGAGTTGTCTAGTGCGAGCGCGTAGTTTATCAATCGCCCGCGATCGCGTCATCGTCACCAGATAACGCACAAAAAAGCGACAATCAGGATTACTAGATGCTTTGCTCCACAGCGTGAGAAAAATTTCCTGGGTTAAGTCTTCAGCTTCTTGGCAGTCAGCCAAAATTTTCAGAGCTAATCCATAAACTAAGCGACCATGACGATTAAACAAAATACTTAATGCCGCAGAGTCGCCATTTTTGAGTGCTACAAATAAATTTTCATCCGTAGCAGATGAAAGGTTTATGGAATTTGGCTGGGGAGGTTTATGCTCCATACTGTTGCAAAAACACGTTTAAATATATATTGGAGCAAGTTAGCAAGCTATTTTTTACCATCACCTCTCTCCAAAATTGAAACAAGCAACTTTTTCCTCTAAAAAATACCATCTATTTTTATGACGACTGGCAAAGCAAATTGGATTGGATGTTTGGATCTATATATGTGATTTTTTGAAAAAATTAATCATTAACTTCCTTAGGATCTGAGGTAATCAGATGAGGCTGTTCATCCCAATGTCGTAGCAGATCCAAATCGGCAGAGGTGGCAGGGCGCAGTTTGATCACAATTTCCTTGAACTCGATATTACTTGCTTGTCAACCCTCATAATTTAAACTTAGTTAATGGAAGACAGATGCTACTACGCTTAATTTTTGGACTCGTGAATTCTGGCTTCTGACTTCTTTTTCAATTTAATTAAATCCAATTTTGCTCCTCAGTCGTCTTAGTAAACAGATGCCCACAATTAACGACTTCAGTTCCAATTTCTGGTCAGCATCGTGCCAGCATACTACAAATTAAACGGTTTTAGCTTGAGAATAGGAAGAATTTTATGCACAAACACACAAATTTCTTGCTCAAAATTTGTTTGAGCAGTCTGGTTTTCACTGCATCCATGCTAGCAATCAACTCAGCTAGTATTTCTGCCACTGAAGCGCAATCATCAATTACTAAGACTGCCCAGAAAAATGCCTGTGCGGGTAAAAATCCCTGCGCCGCTAAAGCCAATTCTGTAGGCGGGCCCTTAGCTAAAGAACTTCAAGGTAAACCAGTCATAGTAGATGTATTTGCTACTTGGTGCGCTGGCTGCAAGAATATTGCTCCTACTCTGTCGCAATTGAAACAGCAATATTCCGGTAAGGTCAATTTTGTGGTCTTGGATGTAACTGATAAAGCCAAGCTCAAACAGACTGAAGCAATGGCGCAAAGATTAGGTTTGGGTAAATTTCTGGAGGGTAATAAGAGTAAAACCAGCACTGTAGCGATCGTTGATCCGGCTACTGGCGATATTTTAGCCCTGTATCAAAACAATCCTAATAAGGTTGACTATACCAAAATACTTGAAACCGCTTTGGCGCAGAAGTAGGTTCGTTTTTGTGTTGATTGTTGACTGCTGAGAGTTAACAGTCAACACAAAAACTGGAAGTCCCTAAACAGATACTCCACAATTTAGAGTTCCAATTTCTCATATTAGGGAAGCCACCAAAGCCACTAGAAAATGCACGCCAAGGCGGATTGTGACAGCACTAGACCATGAAAATGTGAGGATAAAAACAATGTACAAACATAATAAATTTTTGCTTAGTCTACTGTGTTTGAGCAGCCTGGTTTTGATATCATGCACTCCAACGAAATCAGATAATATTTCTCAAAATCAAGCTTCATCAACTACGAAGGTTGCTCAGGTAGATCCTTGTGCGGGGAAAAATCCCTGTGCTGCTAAAGATGGTAATAAATTAGCCTCTGTTGGAGGATCTCTAGCTCAAGAACTTCAAGGTAATCCTGTACTGGTGCATGTGTTTGCTACTTGGTGTGCTGGCTGCAAGAATATTGCTCCTACCCTATCCCAATTGAAACAAGAATATTCTGGTAAGGTGAATTTTGTGGTCTTGGATGTAACTGACCAAGGCAAATTGAAAGAGACACAAGCTCAAGCCGAAAAATTGGGCTTGGGGAAATTCCTGGAAGCTAATAAGAGTCAGACAAGCACTGTAGCGATCGTTGACCCGGCTACTGGCAAAATTTTAACAATCTTCAAAAATAATCCTAACAAGGCTGACTACACCAAAATACTCGACTCTGCTTTGGCGAATATTTAGTCTGCATCTCTTCATGCCTTAAGGCTAATTTCATGAAACCAATATCTCAGTTGTCAACTGAGCAACCCCTCTCCCGCCGTTCTAAAATCTCCAAGAAATGGCTAATTTACGGTGGGTTGGGATTGCTCTCCCTCGTTATAGTTCTCACTCTGGGTCCTGTGATTATTCATTCGATTGAACGGGTAATTTCCGTTGTGGAAAACCGTTATCAACAGTGGTTTGACCAACAGGACACGGCAAATCCCCTGGTGTTAATGCCTTTAGCGTTTGTCGGTGGGGTGCTGGCTAGTGTATCCCCCTGTATCTTGGCACTTTTACCAGTCAACCTCAGTTATATCGGCACACTGAAAATTAAATCCCGTTGGGATGCTTTTACTAAAGCTGGCTTGTTTGTGCTGGGAGCAGTGACAATTTTAAGTCTATTCGGTTTAGTCTCATCCTTCGCTGGAGCGGTAATGGTGGAGTACCGGGGCTATATCAATATAGTAGTCGGATTGATTATGGCTGTGATGGGTCTGTGGTTGATGGGGGTGGTAAAAATACCCCTACCGCAGATGAATGTGAATCTCCCCCAGGCTGGCCCTTATGGGGTGGGTTTGACTTTTGCTCTGGTGAGTTCCCCCTGTGCTAGTCCGGTGCTATTTGCGGTGCTGGCGGCGGCCGCAGCCACAGGTTCGCAGGTATTGGGGACGCTGACGATGGTTAGCTATGCTCTGGGTTATACTCTCCTGATTTTCCTGGCGAGTTTATTTACGGGAATGGCGAAACAAAGTAACAAGTTGTTGAAACATTCTGAGGGAATTATCCGCTTTGGTAGTCTGGCATTAATTCTGACTGGGGCTTACTACCTGTTTACTGGCACTCAATGGTTCGTGGGAGGTTAATCTGGTCACAGCCAAATTCACATCCATTGGCATAGCTCACCCATCAGTGTGGATGGTGATCAGGTATTACGTAGTGTCCAAATTCGAGATACACAAACAGGTGCGGTTGCCGATTTAACAGTGAGTGGATTATTCTACGCCATTGGTCACACTTCCAACACGCAATTGTTTCAGGATCAATTAGAACTGGATGAAGTCGGCTACATCAAAACTCAGGGTAAGAGTACAGCTACTAATATTCCTGGCATTTGGGCTGCTGGAGATGTTCAGGATAGTGTTTATCGTCAGCGCAGCTGGTACGGGTTGCATGGCAGTACTGGAGGCTGAGAGGTGGTTATCTGAGGTGCGATGGTCTCCGGCGGACGGAATGCCATCTCTAGTTTCTTACGCTGCCTAAAGAGTCTTTTTTGTCACAATTATCAGGATATAAATATGCAAGAAACTTTTTCTATTGATCAAACCTTCTTTACAGGAAGAGAAGCTTTTGACTGGTTGATGCAGAAATCCGATCGGCTAATCATTGTCAAATTTGTAGCTCCCTACTGTCCTTCCTGTAAAACACTTAAACCTGTGCTACATCAAATAGCTGAGGAAAACACAGGTAAATTGCATTTGCTAGAACTCGATATGAGCGAAGAGCCTGAATTAGCAATTAACTATGGTGTCAGAAGCGCACCAACAGTAGTATTACTTAAAAAGCAGCAAACATTAGCACAAATCGCAGGCTTGAAACCTAAAAAACAGTATGCAGACACGATTCAATCTGCGCTCTAAGACAGGTGAATAAATGTCTGAAACTTGTAATTTAACGCCATCCCCTTTATAATTGCCTAATTAACCTGATCGCTAACATTACCATTCAACTCCTTGGGCGATCGCCAAACAACTGCTCCCCTAGATTCCACGCCATTGGTCAAAACCGTAGTTTTACTGATATTTATTTTGGCACATCATAATATTCAATCGTAATAAATTTATGGCGATCGCAGTTGTTAAACCCTCATCTTTGTTACTACGAAATAACTCAGATATGTTATGTTAAAATCGCTCCACCCATTAACCGCTCATACCGATACTTTAATTCTTCTTTCATCAAATACCAGCGCTCTAAACTTGCATCCATCTCGATAATTTTTTCCGCTGCTTGCCGCGCTAAAAGCAAAACTTCTTCATCTTCGACCAAGCTTGCTAAGGTAAAATCTGGCACTCCTGATTGCCGAGTCCCCAAGACTTGCCCAGGACCACGAAAACGCATATCCATCTCGGAGATAAAAAAGCCATCCTGAGACTGTTCCAACACCTTCAGCCGTTGTTGAGCATCAGGACTTCTGGAACTGCTCATCAATAGACAGTAGGACTGAGCCGAGCCACGACCAACACGCCCCCGCAGTTGGTGGAGTTGCGATAATCCAAATCGCTCCGCATTTTCAATGAGCATTACTGTGGCGTTAGGTACGTCTACACCTACCTCAACAACGGTAGTAGAAACTAATACCTGCGTTTGGTTATCCCGAAATTTGGTAATCGCTTCATCCTTATCGGCTGAACTCATGCGACCGTGGAGTAGCCCCACTTGAAAGTCGGGAAAAACGCTTTCCTGTAGCTTTTGATGCTCCTCTACAGCCGATCGCAAATCCAGTTTTTCTGATTCTTCTACTAAGGGCAAAACCACGTAAACTTGTCTACCTTGGGCAATTTCTCGGCGGATGAGATCGTAAGCATGGTTGCGTTGCTGACCTGATAATACTGTTGTCTGAATCTTTTGCCGTCCTGGTGGTAACTCATCAATTTGGCTCACATCCAAATCCCCGTGTATCGTCAGTGCTAAGGTTCGAGGAATGGGAGTAGCTGTCATCGTTAATACATGAGGTTGTTCGCCTTTTTGCTGCAAACGCGCCCGTTGTTCTACCCCAAAGCGATGCTGCTCATCAATTACCACTAATCCTAGTTGCTGAAAGTTTACGGGGTCTTGAATCAAGGCGTGAGTTCCCACTAACAGAGGCAATTCACCAGTTTCCAACTGAGAATGTATTTGTCTTCTTTTAGCAGCTTTAGTAGAACCTGTCAGTAATTCCACTGGTAAATGCAGGAGATTAAACCAACTAACTAACTTGCGATAATGTTGTTCTGCTAAAACTTCCGTAGGAGCCATCAGCGCCGCTTGGTAGCCGGATTGAATTGCTGCGAGAATAGCTAGCACGGCGACGACCGTTTTACCAGAACCGACATCGCCTTGTACCAGACGATTCATTGGCACAGGTTTTTGTAAATCGTTGAGAATATCGTTGAGGACTCGTTGCTGTGCGCCAGTAAGTTGAAAAGGTAGTATTTCGTGAAATTTTTCTACAAGTTGACCTCGTGGGACAAGGATGGCACTGGTTTGAATTGCCCTTGCTTGCTGCTGACGTTGTAGTAAACCAAGTTGTAGGTAGAAAAATTCATCAAAGACTAGGCGACGACGGGCGACTTGTAGAGTGGCACTATCGCTTGGAAAATGGATATTAGCGATCGCATCTTTCAATTCCATTAAACCATACTTGTCTCGCAAACCACTTGGCAGTGGGTCTTTCATCTGAGCCGCAGCAGGTAAAACCGCAATTACCGCTTGTCGCACTGTATTCGCCACCACTCCCTCAGTCAATCCATAAATTGGCACCACCCGCCCAATATTCAGCGATTCAATCGAATCTCCTGGATTTGCCAAAACCTCTAATTCTGGATTATCCAGTGTCAAGCCGTATTTACTTTCTTTCACCAACCCACACGCCGCCAGAATACTACCCACTGGATAACGGCGTTTTAAACTTTCTTGCCAAGCGCGACTGCTAAAGCGCGTACCTGCATAAAAACGACCAATTTTGATTTGACCACTGTTATCTTTGACGATTAGTTCTAAAATTGATAATTTCTGATTTTTGGGACTACTAAAGCAGTTGCAACGCTTCACTGTAGCTACTATTGTCACCGTCTCACCCGCCTGTAACTCGCGGATATTCACCTGACGCGCATAATCAATATGGTCACGGGGATAGTAAAAAAGCAGGTCGCGGACGGTGTGTAAACCAAGCCGTGCTAAATTATCAGCTTTTTTGAAGCCTATTTCTGGTAAATCACTAAGTTTTTGGTCAATTTTCGGTGCAAGCCTCCGACTCACCTCAGCAACAATTGGAGATTTCGGATTTTGGATTTTTTTTCCCTGCTCCCCCGCTCCCCCGCTCCCCTCCTCCCCCTGCTCTAGTTGATAGAGATACCTACGAGTCTCTGCTACCAAGTGTTGTCTTTCTTCCAGTGCCAGATGTGGATAACTAGCAAATTGCACCGCTAGCCCTTGCCAACGGCGGCGTTCAGTTTGGGGCAAGCCTGTTGGGAATTTGCCCAAAGTCAGGCTAAGGAATTCACTGAAGCGGTATTGTCTGCCTACCAAGTCTGTAAAGCCATGTTCGGCTTCTATTGCCAAGGCTTTGTGCAATCGTATCCAATCTGGTTTTTCAATAGTCATTGGTTATTGGGCATTGGGCATTGGGCATGGGGCATTGGGCATTAGTTATTCACAAATGACAAATGACTAATGACAAATGACTAATCTTCAAACCAACTAGCACGCCATGCAGCTTCAGCTTCAGCAATTTCCCTTTCTCGATGTTTTTTTTGATACTCTCGCCCTAGCTTATTCAGCTGAACTAAGATACTACGGATCTGCCTACACTCAGAGGAGAGTGTCGCGTCAGCAAATTCAATTTCCCCTAGCCGCAGGTTAATAGCCATAATGTGTGTCAGTCCAGAATCTTCTGACTGTTGCTCATTTTCAATTTCAATTACTAAGTTTAATAAGTTGGGTGGTCCTGGCATTACTTCAGCAGATGCTTCTGATGCAGCCGCAGCTGCTAAAATCGGTTCTGGTAATTTTTTGGGTAATATCCTAGCTTTTTGTAATAAAAGATTAGCATCATGCGAAAGTTTTTTCAGTATCTCTTGCGTGGCCTCCTCTAAGTTGTGTTGCCATTTTGCCAGTTCTATAGGACTAGAGGTGTCGAAGGTAAGAGGCTCAGGGGTAGATGTGCCAATGTTCACAGGAGATGAGAAGGATGTTACTTCCTCATCTTCCTCATCTCCCTCATCTCCCTCATCTCTTTCATGTCCCACTGCTTCCTCACTTTTAATATAAGTGAGCAATTGTTCAGCTGCCAATTGACCCAACTTGCGGATGGCTTGTTGCAATTGTTGGCGCTGATTCAATGATAAATGTAGAAAATTTTCGGGATAGCCCTGGGTACAGAGGTGGTAACTTGCCAGAATCAACTGTTTTCGCACAGCTAGTCCCAAGATAGTTAGATAACTACCATAAGCGCTTTGCAGTTCTACTGCGATCGCCTGGATCGCTTCTTTCAGTGCTGCAATATCTTGTTCAATTCGCTCAATTGCTCTTGCCATATCTTCTCGTTCTTGCCCATGTGAACTATTTTATAGTACAAAAATACTGTTTATTTGAGGATAACTTTCCAGAGGATTTTAGATTTTAAATTAAAGCCGAAATTTCGCGTCTTCTACTAAATAAAATACAGGCCACGCTATTTGCTTGACCTGTTTGGTAAAGAGTCATTAGTCCTTTGTCCTTGGTAAAGACTAATGACTAAATATTACTTGGCTCCCATTTGAGCAGCAACTTCTTCAGCAAAGTTACTTTCTTGCTTTTCAATGCCTTCGCCCAGTACATAACGAACAAAGCGAGTCACTTGAATGTCTTCGCCTAATTGAGCCTTTACTTGCTTCAAGAGGTCTTCTACCGAAATACTTTGATCGCGAATGTAAGGCTGATCTAGCAAAGTCAATTCTTTTAGGCGTTTTTCAATCCGTCCCTGAACAATCTTTTCTTTGATGTTATCTGGCTTATTTGCCAAATCATCCTTGCCCATTTCAATTTCCTTTTCTTTTTGGGCAATTTCGGTAGGGATTTGGTCTACGCTCACGTACTCGACATTTGGGCAAGCTGCAACTTGCATAGCAGTGTTACGTGCCAAGCTTTGGAACTCTTGATTAGTAGCCACTGACTCAGTTTGAGAACTCAGCTGCACCAATACACCAACTCGACCGCCAGTGTGAATGTAGCTCTCTACTATACCTTGTGTGCCTTCTAGCAAGGGAAAGTTGACAAAGCGACGGACTTGGATGTTTTCACCGAGCGTGGCCATGGTTTGCTTGATGAATTCTTCTACAATCACGCCTTCATTATCAATATATGGTTGAGCCAACAAAGACTCTACACTGTCAGCAGTTGCCGCTTGCTTTGCGAGGTTCTTAACTAAAGCTTTAAAAGCCTCGTTACGAGCAACAAAGTCGGTTTGGCAGTTGACTTCTATAAGTACACCCACCCGACCACCTGGCTGAATGTAAGTGTCTACTAGACCTTCTGCCGCAATGCGATCGCTTTTTTTTCCCGCCGAAGCGATACCCTTTTTCCGTAACCAGTCTACGGCTTCTTCTATATTGCTATCAGTCTCTTTCAGCGCCTTTTTGCAGTCCATCATGCCAGCACCAGTTTTTTGGCGTAGCTCTTGGACGAGTTTTGCAGGTATTTCCGCCATGTTGCCTCAATTCCTAACTTGACCTGGAGTTGTAATCGCTCACGGGTGTTGAGTATTTCTATATTACTAAGGGCTGGGGGAGAAAAAATAATGAAGTTATGAGGGATGAGTTTTTCGCTTCCACTTTAGCCTCCGAGTTGCCGTAGGCTAAAGTGGTTTGCTACTACTCTGCGAGCAACCGTCTTCCCTGGAACACTTGCTTCACTCCTACTTTACTTATTCCTCTGGTTGCTCATCGGGAATTACGGCGTCAGTATATTCGCTTTCTTCGTAGTCTTCATCATACTCACCGCCTTCGTAATCTTCGTCATACTCTTCACCATCGAGCTGACCGTGACGACCTTCATAAATGGCATCAGCCAATTTTCCTACTATCAGCTTAATTGATCTGATAGCATCGTCGTTTGCTGGGATAGGGATATCTACTACATCTGGGTCACAGTTTGTATCCAGCATAGACACAATGGGAATACTCAGTTTTTGGCATTCTTGAACTGCGTTATATTCCCGCCGTTGGTCTACAATTACCACGATATCGGGTACTTTTCGCATTGTTTTAATGCCGCCTAAGTATTTCTGAAGCTTCGTCATTTCCCGACGCAGCATTGATGCTTCTTTTTTCGGTAATAAATCTAGTGCGCCAGTTTCTTCGCGTCGTTCTAAATCTTTCAGGCGGTCTACCCGTGTTTTGATGGTTGCCCAGTTGGTCAACATTCCGCCCAACCAACGTTGGTTAATGTAGTGGGAACCACAACGGCTGGCTTCTTGGGCAATAATTCCAGCTGCTTGCCGTTTGGTGCCGACAAAAAGAAATTTCTTGCCTTGCTCAGAGTGCGATCGCATATAGTTATAAGCATTATCCATCAACTGGGCGGTTTGCACCAAGTCGATGATATGTACACCATTGCGGGAAGTGTAAATGTAAGGAGACATTTTTGGATTCCAACGCCGGGTCTGATGCCCAAAGTGAACCCCTGACTCCATCATTTGAGCCAATGAAACGACTGGCATATATTTCTAACTCCTATTCGGGTTAAACCTCCATCCAAGTGCATTTCCCAACTGGGAAACACCCGAATTCTTAGATGTGCGAGATTATAGTTAACTACACTAGGTTAACATATTTCACAAGAGTTTTGGATTTTGGGCATGGGGCAAAACAGTTCCGTTAGCGGTAGCGGGGCGTTTAGCCCGTTCCCAGTTTTGAGTGCTGAGTAAAGAAATGAGATCCCCACTCAGCACTCAGCACTCAGCACTCAGCACTCAGCACTCCTGAAGGGCATTGGGCATTGTGGTGTTATTTTTCTTGTTCCCCTCATCTCCCTACTCCCTACTCCCTACTGCCTACTCTCCATTCTTTAGTCCCTTTCGATTTTGAGACTAAGTAAACTCTATAGTCTCAACAAACTCTAAAATATTATCCTTAATGTCTTCGGCTTCTTCTTCAACTGAATCGGGAGTTTCACCGTTTAAAAAGCTCTGTTGACTGCTAACTATATACAAAAACTCACCACTGATAAATGTAAGCAGCCCTCGGTAAGCATCTAATCTAATAGCAGTTCCATTATTTTCTTGCTTAGAAATCGTCGAACCTTGGGGCATATCGACTAACACATAGTAAGCTCCTGACAAAATGTCTTCCAGATATTCGCTATACTCCACAGAAGCATCTGGGACATTAGCAAAAATCGCTTGGGGTATGTACTTCTCTACTAAGATTGTTTGTAAATATTTTTCTTGCCCAACAGACTCCAGTTCCTCTGACTGTTCCAAAGGGAAAGGATAGTAATCGATTCTCAGCAAAGTACCGACATCATCGGAAAAACTAACTACTCCTTCTTGACTTTGAATTTTACCACCCTGCTGGGGGTCGACTGGGATCGCTACTGTAAAATTACCTAAGGGGGAGTCATAGGTTTGTTGAGTATAGTCTTCTATGACTACTGTTTCATCTTCGTCATCTTCATCGTCTTCATATTCTTCTTCTGCTTCTTTAAAGGCTGCAATTACCTCTTTGATGATTTCGTCTGCTTCTTCATCCTCAAGTTCCAAGGCTGTTTGTAGCTTTTTGAGGTAGGCTTCTTTTTGTTTAGGGATGGCGAGTTCATCGTCTAAAAGCACTATCACCCCAGCAGCAAAACCATCTAGCACTAATTCATCTGAGAGAGATATTTTGGCGGCATTAAATAGGGGACCAATTCCCTCGTCTTCTGCAATGCCCATAAGTCTATCGACTATTTCTGTAATTTCATCTTCTGAGTATTCCTCGAATACCTCGAATTCCCAGAGGATACCCGCTAAACTTTCTGCATCTACATCTTCAATCGATGAATCAGCGATCGCGGTGACAACTGCTACCGCCGCTACCGCTTCTTCTGGATTTAATGATTCTTCTGATGTCTTTGGTGAGTTAAAAATCTTGTCGTATTTGGTCATAATTCCTACCTGAATTAATTGCTTTATAGTAATAACAGATTGAAAGTGACAATGGTCAGTTTAGCAATAGACCGAATCTCCGAGAGAGAAAATTCACTAATTAAGTAAGTTGGCACAATCAAACCAAACTATAGTAAAAATTTGCCAGATAATTACATATTCTTTAAAATAAATAATTTCACTCAATTATGTATCAAGTTCAACAAGCTTACCGCAGAATGTGTCTACTCTGCTCAAATACAAGATAGGCTTAGTATTTCCTCTAGGTCGCTTTAACCAGATATTGATCTTGTAAATTTTTGTTACCGTCAATAACTGCTGTATTGTTTTGTTTTTATCCTCTAGCAGATGAATTATATCTATCGGTTGAATTATAAACTAGCTAGCGATAGATACCTGCACCGTGGGCAGGATGTCATAATACCGACGTTTGTAGTTACACACAATATTTGAAACGCTGTAGTGTTGATTCTACAAACCTAAATTCTATGAAATTTTGAGTTTTTTATGGTACAAACCCCTCCATCTCAGTTTTCACCAGATCAATATAAAGTTGATTCTGCACAAGAAAAAATAGAAGCTCTTATAGAAACACCACTATCAGATACGGAAGTTGACCTAGAGTTCCTTTACACTAGAGATATTGAATTTCGTCAGGAAACCATTTACTTTCTTGTGGTAGATCGCTTTTATGATGGCGATCCAGATAACAGCGAAGGTGCAAACTCAGAACTGTACGATCCTAGTAGGCAAGATTGGGGTAAGTACTGGGGTGGAGACTTGCAGGGTGTCATCGACAAATTGGACTATCTCAAAAACATGGGAGTGACAGCCCTTTGGCTAACTCCGTTATTTGAGCAGGTTGAAGAGTTATTTGTTGGCAATGCAGCGCTACATGGCTATTGGACAAAAGACTTTAAGCGGCTTAATCCTCGCTACATTGCTGACGGAGAGAATCCTTCTTTAAACGCTACTCAAGAAGAAAAAAATACGACCTTTGATCGGTTAATTACAGAACTGCACAAGCGCAATATGAAGCTGGTGCTGGATATTGTCTGCAATCATAGCAGCCCTGATACCAGTGGTAGCAAAGGCGAATTGTTTGATGATGGTGTCAAAATTGCTGATTTCAATGATGATGTCAATCATTGGTATCACCACTATGGCGAAGTGCAGAACTGGGAAGACGATTGGCAAGTACAGAATTGTGAACTATGTGGTCTAGCAACCTTCGATGAAAATAATACGGAATATCGGGAGTATATTAAGTCAGCGATTAAACAATGGCTAGACCGGGGTGTGGATGCACTGCGGGTGGATACTGTCAAGCATATGCCCATCTGGTTTTGGCAAGAATTCAATGGGGAGATGACCAATCATAAACCAGATGTATTTATTTTTGGTGAATGGATTTACAGTAATCCTAGTGACGATCGCTCTGTGGAATTTGTTAACCACTCAGGCATGACACTTCTAGACTTTGGGTTGTGCGTGGCAATTCGAGCCGCACTAGCGCAAGGTTCAGAAAACGGATTCCAAACAATTCAATACATTTTTGACCAAGATTATCGCTACAAGGGGGCAACAGAGTTAGTCACCTTCATCGATAACCATGATATGTGCCGCTTTCAATCGCTGAATCCCGATCCAGCGATGTTGAAGGTTGCGATCGCCTTAATTATGACATCTCGCGGCATTCCCTGCATATATTATGGTACAGAACAGTATTTGCATGACGATACTGATGGCGGTAATGACCCATACAATCGCCCAATGATGGAAAGTTGGGATACTGAGAGTGAGATTTATCGTTGCATCAGACTATTGTCTGGCTTACGGCGACTGAACCCAGCTGTATCAATGGGTAGCCACTGGCAAAAATACTTGACCCCCGACGTTTATTGTTATGTGCGCCGTTATCGTGACTCTCTGTGTTTTGTAGCTTTAAACCGGGGAGGAGAAGTTACATTGCCAGAAGTGGAAACAGAATTACCCGATGGAGAACATACCTGTGTGGTGACTCGCAACAAGTATGAGGTAAAAGACGGTAAGATTTATGACTTCGTAATAGAAGAACGGGGAATGTTTGTTTTCAGCCACGTTGGGGAACGGATAAAAGGACAAACAATTGTGCGTGTCCAACTTACTGGCGTGGATACCCAACCCGGCGAAACCATTGTGGTTACAGGAGATTGCCCAGAGTTGGGTAACTGGGATATCAGCAAAGCATATCCTTTAGAGTACATCAACGCGAATACCTGGTCTGCTGAGATTCCCTTTGATGAAAGTGCTGGTAAGCTGATTGCTTATAAATATACCATGTGGCGGGACGGGCGATCGCCTCTGCGGGAAAATTTGGTAAATCGTCGCTGGGTAATTGCGAAAGAAGGTACTGTCAAATGGCGTGATACCTGGGCATCGGGAAGAGAATCGTAGGGTTTCCCATAAGTTGGATTCAAAATGCAGAAATTCAGTCTAATCCGCTCTATAAAGAGATTAGGCTGAATTTCTTCGTATTCGGTTTCTGTGGTGGGTAGAGCGAGCCGTAGACTATCACCCTTAAGCAACTCTGTTCTTTCTTCCTCAGATACATTTAATCGTTTTGCGATAAAATCTCTTACCTCAGAAGGACTACCAGAACCACCTAATTCTTTAAGTGCTTCTATCACTGGTGAAAAGAATCGAATAAATTTCGGACTATTCGTTGCAAGTTTCACAGTTGGAAATAAATCAAAGGTAGGTTAAACTTTTGTCTAACCCACCCTAACCTGGAAATTAATAAACTACTAAAAACAGGCAAAATGCTTGCTATACAATAAATTAACCCAGCGCGGACTTTAACTCACTTTCTGCTTGTGCCAATGCTTCTGGCAATTTACTCGCATCTCTACCGCCGGCTTGGGCTAAGTTTGGTCTTCCACCGCCACCGCCGCCGCAGATTTTAGCGATCGCACCTACAAATTTACCAGCTTGCAAACCTTTTTTGTTCACTTCAGGACTAAAAGCTGCAACTATACTAACTTTCCCCTCTTCAGGAACAGAACCCAGTACCACCGCACCATTACCTAGTTTTTGCAGTAAACGTTCGGCTGCACTTTTCAAAGATTCTGGATCAACATCTTCTAATTGAGCGACGATAATTTTATAATCGCCTACAGATTCGGCTGTTTGTAGTAAGCTATCAGATTTTGCGATCGCTAACTGTATCTTCAAGGTTTCTAATTCTTTCTGACTATTTCTAAGTTCGCTTTGCAGACTTGTAATTCTGTCTGGTAATTCTTCGGGTTTAACTTTAAAGCGATCGCTCAAATCTTTAACTACTTTATCTCGAAGGTTGAGATAATCTAATATTGCTGGCCCCGAAACAGCTTCAATCCGCCGCACCCCAGAAGCCACACCAGCTTCCGAGATAATCTTAAATATGCCAATTTCAGCAGTATTACTGACATGAGTCCCGCCGCACAGTTCCATTGACACGCTAGGGAAGTCAATCACCCGCACTTCTTCTCCGTATTTTTCCCCAAACATGGCAACAGCACCTTTAGCTTTCGCCTCTGCTAAAGGTAATACTTCTACTTTTGCAGTATGTGCTTCAGCAATCCAAGTGTTCACCTGTTCCTCAATTTGTTGGACTTCCTCGGCTGTCAATGCACGGGGACAGTTGAAGTCAAACCGCAATCTATCAAAGGAAACCAGGGAACCAGCTTGGGATATGCCATCATCAACAATTTTTTTCAACGCCGCTTGCAATAGGTGCGTTGCAGTATGGTTAGCTTGGGCACGACGACGACAAGCCGGATCAATTTGGGCGGTAACGGTATCACCTACGCGCAGTGTACCGCGTTCGATGCGTCCGAAGTGAACGAAAAAATCAGATTCTTTCTTCACATCTTCCACTCGAACTAAAATACCATCACCAGAAATATAACCGCGATCGCCGATTTGTCCCCCGGATTCAGCATAAAATGGTGTTTGGTCGAGGACAATTTGCACCTCTGTTCCTGCTTCTACTTGCTCTTGAGAAACACCATTCACTAGTAAAACTTCAATTTTCGCCGTTGTTGCTGTTTGGGTATAACCGATAAACTCTGTGACTTGGATATGTTCTGCTAATTTATCTAGAGAACCTTGCACAGTTAAATCGATGGTTTCGTGTGCGGCTTTGGCACGTTCCACCTGCTTTTGCATTTCAGCATCAAATCCCACTTCATCGACTGTGAGATTATTTTCCTCGGCGATTTCTTGAGTAAGTTCAAGAGGAAAACCGTAGGTGTCATAAAGGGTAAAAGCACTTTCACCGCTAATTTGAGCGTTCCCTTGCTGTTTCACCTCTTCGATGATTTCTTCTAAGAGTTTTTCGCCTCGATCCAAAGTTCTGAGAAAATTAGATTCTTCACGTTCCAACTCAGCTTTAATTGCTGCTTCCCGTTGGCGGACATTGGGGTAAGCTGATTCTGAGAGTGCGATCGCAGTTTCGGCAACTTGGGTAGTAAATTCGCTAGAAATCCCAATTAATCGCCCATGACGCACCACCCGCCGAATTAATCGCCGCAGCACATAACCCCGTCCCACGTTGGAGGCGCGAATTTCATCGGCGATCATGTGGACGACAGAACGAACATGATCACCAATGACTTTTAGGGAGATTTTGGTTTTCTCATCGCTGCTGTGATATTCAATCCCAGCAATTTGGGCTGCTGTTTGGATAATTGGAAAAATTAGGTCAGTTTCGTAGTTGTTCGGTACTTTTTGGAGGATTTGCGCCATTCTCTCCAAACCCATCCCAGTGTCAATATTCTTGTTTTGCAGTGGCGTTAAATTGCCTGAAACATCCCGGTTATATTGCATGAA
This sequence comes from Chroococcales cyanobacterium, assembly GCA_038249935.1. Taxonomy (GTDB): domain Bacteria; phylum Cyanobacteriota; class Cyanobacteriia; order Cyanobacteriales; family Nostocaceae; genus Nostoc. Next base: position 637 of record JBBSCU010000071.1, on the reverse strand, counting down.
GACGAGGTTATAGAACTCAATAAACCGGGAATCGTCTTCTAAATCTATATTATCGTCGCCGCGTTCTGGGTGGAAGTCGTAATAAATTTCTGAACAAGGGCCACAGGGTCCAGTCGGGCCAGATACCCAAAAGTTATCGTCTGCACCCATGCGCTTAATTCTCGCTACCGACACCCCGATTTGATCGCGCCAAATCTGAAAGGCTTGATCATCATCTTCAAAAACACTGACGACGAGGTTGTTTGGGGAAAAGCCAAAGACTTGTGTAGAGATTTCCCAACCCCAAGCGATCGCTTGTTCTTTAAAATAATCACCAAAGCTGAAATTGCCCAACATTTCAAAGAACGTTTGATGCCTTTTTGTGCGTCCAACATTTTCGATATCGTTGGTGCGAATACACTTTTGGGAAGTCGTAGCCCGCTTAAATTCTGGTGTGCGTTGCCCTAAGAATATCGGCTTAAATGGTAACATCCCCGCGATCGTCAGCAGCACGGTTGGGTCTTCTGGCACGAGGGATGCACTTGGGAGAATTTGGTGTCCTCGTTGGGCAAAAAAGTCGAGAAATATGTTGCGAATTTCGTTACCGCTTAGATACTGGGGATTTGAAGACATGGGTGTTTAACTTTCTTTTAACTTT
>JBBSCU010000070.1:0-20941 GCA_038249935.1 Chroococcales cyanobacterium | reverse complement strand
CCTGTAGCAATTAAACCAGGAATCTCAGCTAATTGGGCAAAGGCGCGATCGCGTAACTCAATTAACCGTGGTGTTTCTGTAGCCAATTCTTGCGCCGCTAATTCTGCTGCTACACCAAATCCCGCAATTATCGGTACTGCTTGAGTACCAGAACGCAGCCCCATTTCTTGTCCACCACCACTAATTAAGGGCATCAATTCCACACCAGGACGCACGTACAGCGCCCCTGCACCTTGTGGCCCATATATTTTATGACTGGAAATGCTAAGTAAGTCTACGGGCAGTTGTTGCACATCTATGGGTAAGCGTCCCGCAGCTTGCACCGCATCTGTATGGAACAAAGCCCCATGCGATTGCACTATTTTACCCAATTCTGCGATCGGTTGCACTGTCCCAACTTCACTTTGACCGTAAATTATAGAAACTAAAACTGTGTTATGTCGCAACGCCGCCTTTAAATCCAAGGGATTAACTCTACCTTTAACATCTACAGACAAGCGCGTAACTTCCCAACCCCACATTTCTAGCAACCTTGCTGTCTCAGAAATTGCGGAATGTTCGACGCTGGAAATAATTATATGTTGAGGAACAGCATACAACCGTGCCACACCCATAATTGCCAAATTATCTGCCTCAGTACCGCCAGATGTAAAAATGATCGATTCAGGAGTGGCGGCGTTAATTAAACCAGTAACTTGAATTCTGGCTTGTTCTACAACCGTTGCAGCCCGTTGTCCCCACTCATGTAAGCTGGAAGGATTGCCCCACTGTTGAGTGAGAACTGTTTGCATAACTGCGATCGCTTCTTTTCGAGTTGGTGTAGTGGCGCTGTAATCTAGATAAATTTGCATATAACTGAATAATGGTGAGAACAGATGTTGGTAATAAGCTGCTGATCATGTCAGCATATACAGTTTGAATAGAGAAATCCTCAAAAAAATCTCTGTAATTCTGCTTTTAGCAGTGGATTTTTCCCTTTATTTGGAAAGCTATTTCTTTTCTTCATTCAGAACACAAAATTTTGGGAATGATAGATATGTCAACTCTCAATCCACTTTTAACAGATTACAGTGCAATTTATCTCTAGACAAAGATATTTTTTATATATCTTTTTACTGATATTTCCCCTCGCTGGTTGTCAACGAGTCCAGTCTTACAATCAGCGTCCACCAGCCTTACCACAAGATCCGTTAGTTCAAGTTTACTTTAACCATTCTGAGTCTTCAGAATACCAAGAAGCTTACCGTCAGCAAACTCGCCTGGGGGATGATTTAGAAAAACAGATTGTCGATGCTATTACGCACGCTAAATCTACGGTAGATGTGGCGGTGCAAGAATTACGTTTACCCAGAGTTGCCCAAGCATTGGTTGATAGACAAAAAGCTGGAGTAAAAGTCAGGATAGTTTTAGAAAATATCTATAGCCGACCCTGGAGTAGTTTAACATCTGCTGAAGTAGGTAAGTTAGATAAAAGAGAACAGGAACGCTATCAAGAATTTCGCCAATTTATCGATATTAACCAAGATAATCAACTCAGTCCAGCAGAAATCAATCAAAGAGATGCTTTGATGATTTTGCAAAATGCCAAGATTCCTTGGATAGATGATCAAGCAGATGGTTCAGCCGGTAGTAGTTTGATGCATCACAAATTTGTGATTGTGGATAATCGCACTGTAATTATCACTTCGGCTAATTTTACATTAAGTGATACTTCTGGTGATTTCACAAATTCCAGCAGTTTAGGCAATGCCAATAACTTATTGCAGATTGACAGCCCAGAATTAGCATCTTTATTTACAGAAGAGTTTAACATTATGTGGGGAGATGGTCCGGGAGGTCAGCCAGATAGTCAGTTTGGTTTGCAAAAGCCAATGCGTTTACCAAAACAAATAGCTTTAGGTAACACCCAAATTACTGTGCAATTTTCGCCTACTTCTCCAACTCAACCTTGGAGTAACAGTAGTAATGGTTTAATTGGTAAAACTTTAGATTCAGCCACCAAATCTATTAATATGGCGTTATTTGTTTTTTCCGAACAGCGTCTTGCCGATATTTTAGAAAAACGCCACCAACAAAATGTGGAAATTCGCGCTTTAATTGAACCACAATTTGCCTATCGTCCTTATAGTGAACTATTAGATATGATGGGGGTTGCTCTGAGTAACAAATGTAAATATGAAGTTGATAACCATCCTTGGTCAAATCCAATTACTACTGTAGGCGTACCTGTGTTACCCAAAGGCGATTTATTGCATCATAAATTTGCTGTTATTGATAGTCAAACAGTAATTACAGGTTCTCATAATTGGTCAAATGCTGCTAATAGTGGTAACGATGAGACACTTGTAGTAATTGAAAGTCCCATAGTTGCTGCCCATTATGTACGAGAATTTGGTCGTCTTTATACCAAAGTCAAACCCGGCTTACCATCAGGAATTCAAGAAAAAATCAAATTAGAACAAACACGATGTCCCCAGATCAAAACTTCTTCATCAACTGAGCTACAAGCAATTAAAAAAGTAAATACAGCAGTCCTAAATCATTTGTGAAAATTATATATATCTGTCTTCTTTCTTCCCTTTGCGTCCTTCTCTACTGCGCCTCGAATTTCCGCAGCAACGGGAACCTCTACCCATTAATCAATCCAAGCAATTTTAAGATCCTGCAAAGACTTGCCAGATGGGGTATCAAGGGGAATCGGTGGCACATCTGGGCGACGCAGATCCGCACCAGCGATCAGCGAGAAACAAAGGCGATTACGTTCAGGACTCCAGACCTTACGGAATGAAAACCCTCCTTGCACCTATGTAGTTCCCAATGTAAAGCACAATTTCAACGAGACGATCAACACAACCTTCTCGATAACTGGAGTCAGTTAACACTCGATCAGCATTACCAATTGTCACCACGGGTAATGAGTTCGGGGTGTTTTCTTCACGCATGACTTGTTCAAGCGAGTCTTCATCTTTCATGCTTCGATTAGCTGTAAGTAAAATCATTTGATTTTCCTGAGCCAGCCTCCAGACTACTCTATCGTTGCTATCAATTGACAATCCCATCTCTTCAAACGTGACAAAACGAATTGGGACAGAATCAAGCCAACCAAGGCTTGCAATACTCCCAAGAAGGATTCGTGCATGTCCCTTGAGGTTATGATCGACTAAAAAAATCATGACTGGGACTTTTGTTCTGGAATTACCTGACCGTGTACCCAACAAATAATTAGCCTTACCTCATTCAGGGCGATGTCGTGCCTTCGATGCCTGAAGTTTTTCCCAGGCTGCTTCCAGACCAGGTGGTGGTGGTAGGGTTGCAATCTGGGCAACGCGCTCACAATTCTGTTCTTCATAGTACTGCCGAAGTTCCTCAGCTTCCTTAAGAACAACTTGGTACTCGGCTTCAACTTCAGCCCGATGTCTCTCTATGTAGGAGAGCGCAGCGTTGATTTGTTCTTCAGTCAGGTCAAACAAGGAGCGAATAAATTTAGGAGGGTACTGAGCAGTCACGTAATCCATAACATCATAGAGGGTGATGCGGGTTCCTGCGATCGTCAGTCCGCGCTCTGTGCGGATGATGGCTGTTTGTCCACTTGATGCCAGAGTCATATCTACTAGCTCCTCTGAAAACTAATTCTATGCTATACCTATGTAACCCTCTTCTGGTGTCCCCCTAAAACACCGCAGGATGTGCCAAAAGAGTGAGAAACCAGTTAAAATAATCCCTAATTTAAAACATTGGCCGCACATCTTAGGCTACTTGATTGTGTTTCAGGATAGCGATCGCCTCTGTACCATTTCACGCTGATTATCGCCGATTCCGCGTTTTTTGTCGGATCAGTTTAAGGAGTTACAAGGTTTGAAACTCTAGCTCTAATTGGGCGTTAACGATCGCTAGGCTCGAAATAGTTCAACCACCGTCGGCTTAATCACTTTCCCCATAGCGTTGCGCGGTAATTCTTCAAGCGTCAAAATTTGGGTTGGCACTTTATAGACAGCCAATCGCTCTTTTGCCCAACTCCTGAAAGATTCTAATGTTAAAGGTTGTGACCCTTGCAATACTAACGCCGCACAAACCCGTTCACCCCATTCTAAATCAGCAACCCCAACTACTGCACATTCTTGAATATCTGGATGCGATCGCAACACTTCTTCAATTTCTAAAGCAGAAACTTTATACCCTCCCGTTTTGATGATATCCACGCTCATCCGTCCCAAAATCCGGTAGTTACCGTTCTCAACTACGGCGGTATCTCCAGTACAGAACCAGCCATCTCGGAAGGCTTTGGCGGTTGCTTGGGGGTTTTGCCAATATTCTAGAAACACTCCGGGGCTTTTGACTTGGATCTCTCCTGGTGTCCCTGCGGATACTAACTCGCCGCTCTCATTCACTAATCTCACTTCAACTTGAGGCAGTGGTTTTCCTACATATCCAGATAACCGTTCACCATGTAAAGGGTTCGATAACGCCATGCCTATTTCCGTCATCCCATAGCGCTCCAGCAGAAAATGGCCGCTGATGGTCTGCCACTTTTCTAAAACTTGAACTGGTAACGCTGCTGAACCAGAAACCATCAGGCGCATTTTAGCACAACCTGCTGACATACTTTTTTGGCGATCGCGCAGCGTCTTTGCAGGAGAATCGCTTGAGGCAGTTTCCCAAGCTGCAATCAGCTTCACATAAATCGTTGGTACTGCCATAAATAGGGTTAAGTCACCTTCACAAATTCGGTTCCAAACGGTTTCGGCATCGAACTTGCTCAACAGATGGCACTGTGCGCCAGCCCATAAAGCGCAAGTCAATACGTTGACAATTCCATGAATATGATGTAAGGGTAATATATGCAAAATACGCTCGCTAGATGTCCATTTCCAAGCGGTAATCAAGCTAGTTACTTGCGCTTGAATATTTTGATGGGTTGTAACTACACCCTTTGGTTTCCCTGTTGTACCACTGGTGTAGAGAATCAAAGCGCGTCTAGTGATATCTACTTCTGGGAGTGGAGCAATATCAGATGGGAGCGTTTCTGAGGTGAGGATAAATCGCAGATTTTGTTCAGTTGCGAGCGATGCCTGCGGCGGTAAACTACGCAGTATAGCCTCAAAATTAGGATGGACAACGATAATTGATGCTCCAGAATTTGTAATAACATACTCTAATTCTGGTCGCGGGTGGGAAATACACAGAGGTACAGCTATGCCACCAGCACGCCAAATCCCCCACTGAGTAGCCACATACTCAAACCCAGGTGGGATCAGAAAAGCAACTCGCTGCTCCTGTAAATCTTCAGTATTCTGAAGAAGACTTGTCGCTATTTTGCTAGAAGTGTGCAGCAAATCCCCATAGGTAAATGTTCCATCTGTTGTAGCAATCGCTATTTTATCGTTGTGTTGTTGAGCGCGAGTAATCAATGGGAGATTCACGTTACTTTACCGATTGAGGGTTGATTTCAGTCTAGTTACTAGACATCTCCAGAAATTAAATATGCGTTATGCAGAACCCTTGTAGAGACGCGAAATTTCGCGTCTCTACATTCATTATCGGAGATGTCTACTGAAAGCATATAGCAATCCCGGCAGTGGTAAATATGTCGTGATGCAAAAGCCTGAAATCCTTGTTGGTTAGTGGATAACCAAGCTCCTCCGGGGTGATAACAGGGAACTCTTAACAGAGATGGAAGCTACTTTTTGATGTTCAGCTACCAGGCGTTGCTTATACTCATTTAGTTTAACTTGAGCTTGAGCATAAACTAGAGTATCTTTGGGAATATTTTGGAGAAGTTTTACAGCACTCCTAAAATCACCAACAAATGCTTTTTTATAGGCTTTCTGCAAAAAGTATGCTGCTCTGATCTGCCGCTTTCGACTGTATTCGGCTAACTTGTCTTGAATTAAAGCCCCGGCAGAACTCTCTTGAGGAATTTGACGCAGATAATTTAAGGCACTAGAAAAGTCTTTTTCCCTAGCTCTTTCGTAAGCTTTTGCTAATAAATCTTCCGTTTGTGATTCAATGTTGACGTATGCTTGCTGAACTAGTTTATTTGTTTTAGATTGCCAATATAAAATATCTGGAACTTTAGCAGCCCCATGAAGAACATCTAACCATCTGCTCTCATTAAAAGCTGTTTCAGCTATTTGGTATTCCTGTGCTGCTACTTGCCATTGCTGTTGCCATTCTCCCATTGTGGCTTGAGCTTCTGGATAAACATTGCTGTGAGAGGGAATTGATTTAACCAGTGCGATCGCATTTTGCAAATCCCCTGCTTGATATTCTTTTTTTGCTTGATATAAAGTGTCTGTTTCTGAGTAAGCTGGTGAAGTATTAATTAAAGAATATACACCAAATCCCATCAATAAAGAATTAGCTGCCAGTCCTACTTTCATTCCTGTTAATAACGGGGATAAATTTCCAAATGTAGGATTTTGAAAATTATTATCTTCAATCGCCGCTTTTATCGGAAATTGATCATCTGCTTCTAATATTTCTGGTGGCTGAGTTTCCCAGATTATTTGTTTGAGTACCCGCAGTACCTCACCCGCAGACTGAAAGCGATCTTGGTAATCATAGCGGATCATTTGACTGAGAACAGCAGCTAGATAATCGTTAACTGGCGTGTTTTGCGATCGCCAAAAAATTTCATTAGTATAAGGATCAACTTTTAATTGTAGTGGTTCTAACCCTGTTAAAGCTTGGATGGCAATCATACCCAAAGCATAAATATCACTATTGGGCTGTGTTTGACCAATAAATTGCTCTGGCGGTATATACCCCAATGAAGTAACGGGAATTCTATAAATTGGCAATTCCGCACCTATGCCAAAATCGATAGACTGAATTGAGCCAAAGTCAATCAATACTAACTTGCGTAGGGCTTCGTCATTACGTCTGATCAAGTTTTCTGGTTTAATATCGCAATGGATAATGCCTTGAGAGTGAACAAATTCTAGAATACCTAAGACATCTATCAAGAATTCTACAACTTCGCTTTCACTCCACAGACACCCCCACTGTTGATTGATGGGCAATTCCGCAGTCAGCGTATGTCCTTCAATCCACTCTTGCACTAAATAAAATCGCTCGTTTTCTTCAAAGCAGGCGATGAATTCTGGAATTTGGTGATGGCTTCCCAGCAGCTTGAGGGTTTGGGTTTCAGTCAGAAACAGTGACCTCAGCATCTCCAAGTAGCCGGATTCGGCACTGCTAACTTTTATCTGCTTAACAACGCATTTGGGATTATGTGGGTAATCTACGTCTATAGCAATGTATGTTTGTCCAAATACCCCTGAACTCAGGCTTTGGACAATTTCGTAACGCCCTTGTAGTAATTTACCGATTATGTGCTGGCTCATGATCTGGTTACTCAGTAAGTCCTTTTATTTAGTTTTTCTGACATTCCCTCCTAATTTCCGGAATGCTTTAGAAATAAATAACCAGAAATTTGATACCTTCAATATCAGTTGAATTTTTAAGTATTATTACGTAACAAAAGATTATATTTTATTAAAATTCGTATCCTTAATTTCATTGACTATTTTCGATGAAATTTAAGCAAAGGTATCTTATGTGCAACCTGAGATACCCTTAAGTTATGAGCAAATAAGTTTAAATTTTGATTTTAGAGATTGAGTATTGCTTATGTTCAATTACAATCCGTTAGACTGCCTCCCTTCATCAGCAGAATTACCAGATTCTCTAGATATACCAGTGGATAACGAACTACAAATATTAATTCCCAATTTATTATTAGCTACTTTAGCTTTGATCTGGCAAAACCGTGATGATTGGTTTTTCGGCATCAACATGGGGATTTATTATACACCTAGTAACCCGGCAATTGTTCCAGATGGATTTCTAAGTTTGGGTGTAGAACGTTTTGTTGGAGAAAATGGACGTTCTAGTTATGTTCTTTGGGAAGAAGATGGAATTCCACCAATTTTAACTTTAGAAGTTGTTTCTCAAACTTACAACAGTGAATACGAACAAAAAAAATTAGATTATGCCAAGTTAGGTATTTTGTATTATGTCATTTATGTTCCAACACGTCTGAGACGAAAGCGACAACGTTTAGAAGTTTATCGCTTAATTGAGGGTAAATATATTTTACAACCAGGAGATAAAGTCTGGATGCCTGAAATTGGTTTAGGTATTGGACGTGAAAGAGGAACCTATCAAGGAACAGCACGGGAATGGCTATATTGGTATGACGAAAATGGTGGTAGATACTCAACACCAGAAGAACAATTGCAAAATCTTTTAGCTAAATTACAACAGGAAAAAATTGACCCTAACACACTTTAAATGTTTAAAAGTTAATATTTGATGGTAAAATATATAATTATAGCAGCTTCTTGATTACAAAGCAGCTTGAAAAACCTCTTCAGCAGTCAAATTCAAATTAGGGAATGTTAGTGACACAATCCGGTCACTACCCCTAAATTGAGTCAGTTGATATTCTCCTTCAATTAGTTTATAAACTGAAATAATTGGTAGTTTGGGATTGCCAATAAGTTTTTTACTTGCTCGTGCCATGTGGTCAACAATCCAATATTCGGCTATGCCCATTTCCTCATAGTCACTGTATTTTTTGTAGTAGTCATCTCGCCAATTCTGACTGGCAACTTCAACAATTAATTTAACGGTACTACTGTATTCTATGACTAACTCAGTTTTCCAGCGAGTTTCTTTAACAAGATTTTCACGATTTAAAACAATGATGTCTGGTTCATAGCCAGATTTATCACTACTAGGCTTAACAACACATTCTTTAGGGATGTTCCAAAAGCCGCGTTTACCTAACTGTTTAATAGCTGCGTTCAATTCATCTATGAGGAAACCAGCTATATCAGAATGTTCACCTGTAGGTTTCGGCATTTCAACAATTATCCCATCATGTAGTTCGTAATGTACCTCAGAGTTTTCTGGATACCATTCGATGAATTCATCAAATTTTACTAATTTCGTTATGGCTTGAGTCATATAAAAACTCTGAATTGTTAGTTACTTTATTTTAACCTTCTTACCTATTCATAGAACATCTTACTTATTGGTTTCTTCATCGTGTTCAATTACCTCAGATTTATCTTGTAAAGGCTTGACAACCCGCGCGATCGCTTCCTGAATAAAAGCTTTAATAAATTCATCTCTGCGATTAATTTGAAACTGTCGCTGCACAACTTCCGTCATCCCACCATCACCCCAATCTTGATCATGACGAAAATATTCAATAAAACTTTTACCAGCAATTCGGGTTAAATAAGCTGCTGTTACGCCTTGAATTGCTCTACCAATAATAAAAGTAGCAACATTGAGTTGCAAAGCTGTAGATAATAATTGAATCGCTCCCTTAACAATGCCCAAACTAGCAATAGTTTTCGCTAAAGAAAGGGCTAACTCTCGTCCTCGTTCCATATTCAATTCACAGCCGTACACTCTCCCAATTTCGACAACCATTTGAGCATTGACTGCGGCTGTTGCTAATAAATCTACAACTGGTATAGGCGTGACTGATACCACACCAGCACCAATCCACTGAAACCGATCCACGATTTTGTCAGCTTGACGGCGACGCTGGCCATCAATGAGTTTTCGCGCTTCGTCTCCTAATCGCAGAGATTGCAACAGAATGTTATCCGCCACCAAATCTTCACCCTCGGCGCGTAAAACAGCAGCCGTGCGCCGCAGCAAAGGAACAATATCCGGTTCTGGCTGAAAGGTTTCGCCAGTTTCTAGTTGTGCAGATTGGGGATTAGCAGCGATCGCCACCACATCATTAGTTGCAATAAATCCCCGTACTCTTTGACGCAACCGTGCAAGGATGGCTTCTTTATCTTCATCTGTATATAAATCAGTTTTATTGAGAACTAAGAGCGATCGCTTACCAATTTCTGCCAACCCCCGTAGCGGCTCATATTCTGAGCGTCGTAAATCATTATCGACCACAAACAGCAGTAAATCTGCTTCCGTCGCCAGTTCCCGCGCCATTTGTTCCCGTTCTGTTCCCGCCACCCCCGCTTCTAAAATCCCCGGTGTATCCGTAATTAAAATCTTGCGTTCTAATCCCTTTAACCGCAGACAATAGGTTTCCCCAACTTGAGTTGTACCCATCGGTGAATCCACCTGACCAACCATCCGCCCCATAATGGCATTAACTAGGGAAGTTTTACCAGCACTCCCCGTACCAAATACCACTACTTGAATTTCACCCCGTGCTAAATTCGCCTCAATCTCCCGCGATTTACTTAATAAAGCCTGACGTGCTACTTCATCTTGAATTTGCCCTACTTGTTGCCGCACAGCCTGTAGAGTTGTGGAAGCAGCGTCAGATTTGCCAGCCGGAATTTGCGCCGCAGTCACTCGCTTCGGGTTGCGACGCGATCGCTTTTCCCCAGTCCGAATCACCACTACATAATAGACAAAAGCGGCAACCAAAGCTCCTATAAGCACAATCAGCAGCAATAACAGCAGATTGCCAAGCAACGGCGAATAGGACAATTGCCAGTAGAGCCGTGATAGGGAATCAATTAGCCATAGGGCTAGCCCCAAAATGACGATTAGACCAACAATCAGCGTTATTATGCGTGACAGAGGCATGGTTGGGATAGATTAGTGGGTATTTGAGTAAGCAGATGCTTCTGATCTTAATAGTTTCAGTATTTTTTACCAGAGTAGTCAGAAGCAGCTTTTGATCAACAAGGCTGAAGTTGAGCCTTTTACGAATTACGAATTGGTATTAACCCAAGCGTATTGCCTCAGAACTCACGCCGATAAATTAGTAAAGGGGACAGATGACATTCGCTTGTGGCGAAGCACCCATCCCCGAATAGCTGATGATAAACCTATAATCCGGTATCTAATCATCCTAGTATCGACCAAGATATGGCGATTGTCACTGGGATAGATACTGATTTACAAGATAGTTACACAATTACTTTTGTTCACCGTTTCTTCCTTCCCCCATCGCCAACAGCGCCGTCCCGTAAGCAGCTTCCGTGTACACTGACGCAACTACAGGAACCTGTAAATGACGTGCCCTAATTGCAGTCCAAGTATCATTCGCCGCGCCACCGCCAGCAGTATAAACACGGCTTAACTTGTCTGCGCCGATTTGTTGTAATAATTCATACCCCCGCGCTTCTATGCGGGCAATATTTTCTAACAACCCATGCAGAAATTCCACTGGGTTATCTGGGCGGGGTGACAAACGTGGGGGTAAATTGGGATCGTTAATCGGAAAGCGATCGCCTACCTTCAACAACGGATAATAATCTAACTCGCTAGCAATTGATGCATCAATCTCCCGGCTTAGACTTTCTAACTCAGCGGTTGTAAAAAATTGCTTTAGCACTGCACCGCCAGTATTAGAAGCACCACCAGTCAGCCATAAATCCCCCAACCGATGGCTATAAATCCCATATCTGGAATCTTCTACACGGGTACGACTTAACAACTTTAGTACCAATGTTGAACCGAGGGAAGTCACTGCTTCACCAGGCAATTTTGCCCCACTAGCGAGAAAAGCAGCAATACTATCGGTTGTACCAGCACATACCTGACAATCACGGCGGAAACCGAACTTATTTGCAATCTCAGGACGCAATTTTGCAATTGGAGTACCAGGAGTTAAAACCTTGGGTAGCTGAATCGGTATTTGCAACTTTTCTAGCCATTCTGGGTATTTCAACTCTTCCACGTCATAACCCAGCTTTAAAGCATTATGGTAATCGCTAATACCCAACTGTCCATGTAGAAGAAACGCCAGCCAATCTGCTTGATGCAGGAAATATCTAGCTTCATTAAAAGTAGGTAACTGCCTCATCCATAAAAGTTTGGCGAGGCTGGAGGTGGCACTCAACACGGTATGATTTGGGGGTACGACACTCCTCAAATGCTCTAGCACCAATGATCCCCGTGCATCGTTGTACAGCATTGGTGCATCTGTTGGATTACCAACAGCATCAACTAGCAAGACGGTAGAGGAAGTTCCATTAATTGCGATCGCTTTAATTTCTCGCCGCAATTCTTCAGGTATTTGTTCCACCAACACAAACAAAGCCTCCTGCCAAATTTTTGGCATAACGGCGGCTGGTGAGTCCTGGAAGGGATATTGCACCTGTACTTGGATGCTAGCTTCCTGATTAACCACCATACCGCGTGCGCCAGAGGTGCCAAAGTCGATACCCAAATACAAATCCATAGTTTTATGAATTTTTTTAATAAAGAATCACTAAGGACTACTGATTAATAACTGCTTTTGTTGCATCTTGTAACAAGATATTCCCCAATCCTGGCAAAACAAGGAAAAGTAGTAAACGAACTGTTCAAAATCTATTCAGGTTAAGAGGTTTTCAGCCATGCCTATCTTAGATACTCTCTACATCGCTCAGATATCTTCCATCTCAGATACTCAAGTCTACATCGCTCTAGTTGTGGCCTTGATCCCCGGAGTTCTAGCTTGGCGATTAGCCACAGAACTTTACAAATAAGGCTCCGATGTGACACAGTTAAAAAGCTAATAATCCTGGCAGTACGGGGTGCAGTTTCTAGACCTTGCGGCTTTATGCCATAAGTAGCGAGAAATCTTGCACTTGCGTAAGCCAGGTTATTTTTTAACTTGGCAACACTTGTAGCTATTTCAAAAAAATGAAGTAATATGGCAGCTAAATCAAGCAGTAATTAGCGCCAGAGCGCTTTTACAGTGCTTCCCTTCACTAAGCGAGGTTATTTTTTAGCATCATGAACGCGATTCAACCCTCCAGACCACCGTTACAGCCTATACAAAAACGCCGGGTCGTTCCTCGACCAAAGCGGCATCTTCGTCAACGTTCCTATCAGGTGATGGCACTGGAAAGCACAGCCAAAATAGCGGTTAATCTTCTCGTTACAGGCGTTGCAGCATCTGCATTGGCACAACTTTTGCCTTATCATTGGTTACAGCAAGGAAAGTTGCGAGAAATTAGTACTGAAGTCAAGCTGATGGAAGGGCGGGTCAATGGTTTGCAGGCAGAATTTGGCCGTAACTTCGATCCTCAGCAAACTAAAACTATTATGCAACAACAAGGATATCGATTTGATCCCAGCCAGCGCCGGGTCGTGTTGATGAATCAGGATCGCCGAAAAGATGAACAAACAGAGTCATCACCCTAAAACAAATAGCGAATTTGGAATTATTTAGGTTTCTTGTGATTAAGGCTACGTGTGACCTGGGTGTTAATTTATATTATTGCTAATAAATAACAGCGTCGCTACACTCCAATTGAAAATCGCTCATCTACCAATTAGGACGCTGATTCAGATAGCAACTCCTTTAGCCAATTTTCGAGATGCAAACGCAAGCGAGAACTAGTAATATCCCTATTGTTGTCGATAGAGGGCAGTTGAGTCAGGGCGCGACGATAATCAGCGATCGCACAATTCCAATCGCCCCAAAGATGGTAAGTCCTGCCGCGTTCAGCCCAGATATGACCTTCTAGTTGACCAAAAAGCAATGCTACCTCAAAATTCTCAATTGCCTCATCGTATTGCCCCAAATCACGCCAGGTAATGCCTCGGTTAATCCACGCCCGGACATGGCGAGGATTCAAATCAATTGCTTGATTGTAGTCGGCAAGTGCTACTGCTAATTCCCCACAAGCAGCGTAGTAATTTGCCCGATTATTGTAAGCACTAGCCAGATTAGGATTAAGTTTGAGGGCGGTATTATAGTCGCAAAGAGCTTTTCGGGTTTCACTACTTTGGAAATAAATCAGCCCCCGATTGTTGTAATCCACAGCATTGTCGGGATGGCGGTAAATTAGTTGGCTTAACATGGCGATCGCCTCAGTGTAATCTCCTTGTTGAGCCGACCTTAAAGCACAAGAACGTAAGTAGCTATCCTCTAAAGTAGATTCGCTGCGATCGTTTTTCCTCTGCTCTGGGATTTTATTTGTACTATTTAAAACATATTTGGATTGGTCATTTTGCTGGTTGTCGGAAGCTAAAAATGGGTGAATATTCATCTTTCCCTACCTGAAATAAGTGCTTTTTGAAATTAAATTCTAGTTTTTAGGCGCTGGTGGTTTTACTACTGTGTATATTATTAAGGTATTTATGGTTACTTGAAAGCTATCTCAAGACTGAATTTAAACTACTCACACCATTAGAAATCTACGCCCTAAATAAACAATTGATTCTCAAACCTAACTATGGATACTTCATCTCCAAGCTGAATTCCAGAAATAGCAGATGTTAATCTCAAAGACTAGTAGTCTGTCAAGAAATAATTGACGGATAGATTCCCTGTAGAGACGGCGATTTATCGCGTCTCCTTAACCGTCAAAATGAATTTGACAGACCACTAGTTAAGTAGTAAGAGCAACAAATTGGTAGAATGCCAGCAAGACAGATGAGAAAGAGGACAGGGGGACAAGGAGAATAACCTATGCCAACATCATAATTTCTAGATGTAATTTTTAAGTTTTGAAAAATTTTCCAATGACAACCGCAATTTCCTATCCCAATGCCTCCGATTTAGCAACCGATGATTACATTGTTATCGGCTTGGCAACCTGCTTCGTCAAAGAAGATGGCGAAGTTAGTCTGCCACGCTGGGTATGGGAATTTTGCAACCGTTAAAGTTTTGGATTCAAACAGTATTGAGGTTGATTATTATGTTGTTTTCAAAGTATTTAAAGAAACCAAAAAGCTTAGATTACATATTATAACTGCCTACCCAAAATACGAAGGTATAGGTAGAGTAAAAAAAGTAGGCTTTTTCATCATAGCCGAAAACTTATTGAATAATCGGAAATTACCGAGTTTATAAATAACAAAGGCTCCTTAAGGAGCCTTCGCCAAAAAATAAATTTTTGGTATTCAGAACGTCTTTACCGGAATTCCTCGACCTAAAAGGTAACGGGATGTCATGTTTGGGACATGTCTGCTGCATCCATCTATCTTACATATCTCAAAAAATACTTATCAACCCAAGTTGCACAGGGGTTGTAAATTCGTTTTTGGAGATATATATAGTATAGTGCATAGTTCTATTTAGATCAAGTCCAATGGCACTAATAAAAGCTTTAAGCCATCCAGAATAAGCATTACAGCTAAATGGCACACCGCCGCCCACAGGCAGTAGATTTTGAGTAGTAGTTATCTGAGAGTCTGGCATTTCAAAAAACTATTGGCGGACGAGCTTAAAATAATTCGTAATACTTCGGCTGCGCTCAGTACAAGTTCGTAATTCGTAAAGAATTCAATTACGAATTACGAATCTATTAACGATAATTTGTAAATTGCAAAGCTACCGGGTAGTCTTCTTGTTTCAACCTCTGCATGACAACTTGTAAGTCATCTTTAGATTTGGCAGAAACCCGCACTGCATCACCTTGAATTGAAGCTTGTACCTTTTTGAATTCGTCCCGAATCAATTTAGAAATTTGTTTGGCGATTTCCTGACTGATGCCTTTTTTGAGTTTGATTTCTTGACGCACGCGATTACCACTGGCTGATTCAACTTTGCCAAAATCAAAGATTTTTTGGGAGAGGTTGCGCTTGGCAGCTTTATCCCGCAGGATGTCGTGTAAAGAATTTAGGGTAAACTCGCTGTCAGTGCTGACATTAATGCTTTCTTCGGCTAACTCGACAGTAGTTTGAGTATCTTTGAGGTCATAACGACCTTTGATGTCTCGTACAACTTGATCGACAGTGTTAACCAATTCTTGTTGGTCAAAGTCGCTTACAATGTCAAAGGAAAAAGTGGAAGCCATAGAAAATGTTGGGTTATTAGATGTTGGATTTCGGAATTGGAGTTGGGCATAAAACATGAGTAATTATTCATATGCCCTATGCCCCCTGCCCTATGCCCCATGCCCCAATTATCTATTAGCTTGGATGATGCTCAAGAAAATGAGAGTGGCAGAGCTAACGGAGCCAATGCCAAACATCAGCGATCGCAAAAGGGGTATATTCAAAATATAAAAAATTGAGTATAGCAAACGGGCTACCACAAAGGCGATCGCAGCTCCCATTGCTGTAGAAGAATTTACACCAGTTACGTATGCCATCAATGCGGCTGCGGCAAATATCATAAACGCTTCAAAGGTGTTTTGATGTGCCCAAGTAGCTCGCTGGGCATAAGGTGGCAATCTATCAAGCATAGCGCGGGGAGTAGAAAACGTTTCATACCCAATACGCACACGGGCATAAGCTACGAGCAAAAATGGCAGGTAAATTAGAACAGCAGCAGCAGCGATGGAGTATAAAAAAATTATCATAACTTATTAGTCATTGGTTATTAACATTAGTCATCAGTCATCGGTCATTAGTCAAATATAAAAGACAAATGACAAATGACAAATGACTAATCAAAATAGAAAAGCGTCACCACTTTTCTTTGTTCTTCTGCATCCTGACAAGTTTGCAACAAAGTGCCACTGTCATGAAACGCAAAGCAGATCAGTTGCTGGCAACGAGAAACAATTTCCTTATTGCACAGGTAACTAGCTTCAGCGAGGGACAAGTTATCATTACTGGCATTTTCCACTAAATGCATTACCTGTTCTAGTTGCTGGCGGGATTCCAAAGGCTGGCGTTCCAAGCTTTGGGGTAGAATCACCGTTAACAAATTCGGATCAGCCCGCGTTGCTCCCCGGATGGCAGCTGAATTTGTACCTGTAGCACCGGAAGTAATGATGCGATTACCCGATAAAACTAGGGCATATGTCATCATTTCAATAAGATGCTGATGCGTAATCGGGACATGACGAGAACCCAGCAAGGCAATTCTTTTAGAACCCGTTTGCTGGATTGTCGCCAGTTCTTGCGCTAATGTGTCGAGGTTAATAAGGTCTGTTGATTGGCTCAAAGATGGGGATAATCCAATTAAACAACCCACATATTTTACCAAACAGCGTGTAGGTGTGCGGCCAAACTGAGCTAGATATTGCCACTAATTTTTGATTCTTTGGTTTATCAAACAGAATTCAGAAGTCAGGAGTCAGAATGGGCTAAACGCCCCGCTATCGCTAACAGAATGAATTCTGTACGAGTGGCGGACTTCGGCGTGAGCGCTCAGTCGAACGCTAAATAAACTCAGACATTCCCATGCAACCAAGTCCGATATGTGAAACTTCCAATCCTTGTCTGCCTAGCTTTCTGGTTCTCATTAAATAATCTCCTGTTTAATGCAGTATTATGTCATAATTCGATTTTATAATTTTGAACTTTAAATCGTAAATTACTTATGCCTTGTTTTGCCACTCTAGCTCAACTAGTTGAAGTGCTTTTGGCCTGTCCGATAAATTTATCTGAAACTGCTCTAACACAAGTAAGTAACAGTATCCAAACAGATAGCCGTAGCCTAAAGCCGGGTGAAATATTTGTGGCTTTACGAGGCGATAAGTTTGATGGACATGAATTTGTGCCAACAGCGATCGCCAAGGGTGCAATAGCTGCCATTGTAGATTTTGAATACGAAAATCCCGGATTTCCTGTATTACAGGTAAAAGATACCCTCAAGGCATATCATAAAATTGGCAGATGGTGGCGCGATCGCTTTAACATTCCGGTAATTGGCGTTACAGGTTCTGTGGGTAAAACGACAACCAAGGAACTGATTGCGGCAGTTTTGGCATCACAGGGAGCAGTTCACAAAACTTATGGAAATTACAACAACGAAATCGGTGTCCCGAAAACTCTCCTAGAACTTGGCGCAAAACATGAGTACGCTGTGATTGAAATGGCCATGCGGGGTAGGGGACAAATTGCCGAACTAACGCAAATAGTGCATCCAACCATTGGAGTAATTACCAATGTGGGGACGGCGCATATTGAGTTACTGGGTTCCGAAGAAGCGATCGCTGAGGCAAAATGTGAATTATTAGCCGAAATGTCTGCTGATAGCGTGGCAATCCTCAACTACGATAATCCCCTATTGATGTCCACGGCGGCGAAAGTTTGGCACGGAGAAGTTTTGACTTACGGCTTTTCTGGTGGGGATATTCAAGGGCAGTTAATTGATAATAAAACTGTGGAAGTTGCAGGAATCCAACTGCCTTTACCTTTACCTGGTCGTCACAATGCGACTAATTTCTTGGCAGCTTTAGCGGTGGCAAAAGTGTTGGGAATTGATTGGACAAGCCTCAAAACAGGTATCGTGGTGGATATGCCCACAGGGCGATCGCAGCGATTTATCTTGCCCAATGATGTAATAATCTTAGATGAAACTTATAATGCTGCACCAGAAGCTATGATGGCAGCGTTGCAATTATTGGCAGATACACCCGGAAAGCGGAAGATTGCCGTATTGGGTGCAATGAAAGAATTGGGAGAGCGATCGCAGCAGTTGCATCAGCGAGTCGGAGAAACAGTACGCAAGTTAAATTTAGACGGCTTGTTGGTTTTGGTGGATGGAGAAGATGCCGAAGCGATCGTCAAAAGTGCCGAGGGTATCCCATCGGAATGCTTTGCAACTCATGCCGAGTTAGTGGCTAGATTGAAGACATTTGTGCAAACAGGCGATCGTTTATTATTCAAAGCTGCTCATTCAGTCGGACTAGAACGGGTTGTAAATCAATTACGTGCAGAATTGACCAAATAAAATAAATAAGTTAGGACTTACGCACTGTACAAATTTATCGTAGCGATCGCAATATTTGGGTACTCCAAAACGATATTTGGGTACTCCAAAACGATATTTGGGTACTCCAACACGATATTTGGGTACTCCAAAACGATATTTGGGTACTCCAACACGATATTTGGGTACTCCAACACGATATTTGGGTACTCCAACACGATATTTGGGTACTCCAACACGATATTGCAGACACACCCGAAAAGCGTAAAATTGTCGCCTTGGTGCAATAAAAGAATTGAAACGGCGATGTCTAACGACAAGCCGCTATGCATCTACGCACTAGTTGCACCAGCGAATTGAAGAAATAGTGCAATGCAGAGTAATTATAGATTTCAAGCGTTGTTGGAAAGACTAAGGCTGTTACTGTAACGTCTTTGAAAAAGAATTGCTGCTAAGTTAATCACTAAACACGTAATTGCTAGCCACAGCAAGATATAAGTAGGAGCCATCACCACGCCAATCAGGAACCAAGTATATACGTGCAGTATCATTACAGAAGCGAAAAAACTAGCAACTCCAGCAGATTGCCACACTTGATGCGATGGGTGGCGTAACGCTACCAGGCTCACAGTTAAAATTGTGACAAGTAGGTTCGCTGGTACGAGAAATGTACAAATACTTACGCAATTGTTACGAGAGAACTCAGCTAAGGTGTTAAGATCGAGCATTAATTTTTTGGGATAGATGTTAGCTTTTTAAGAATTTAATTTATTTTATTTTAAAATAACGAAATTTACATCAATATATGAGTGAGTAATAACATTAAAAATATAACATAAATTAAACTATTTAGCTGCGTTTTGATACTACTCAATAGTTAGTTAATTCTAAAGATTTTGGATAAGTAGGGTGGAAAACACCACCCTAGCTGAATTAACCCGGTAAAATCACCGTATCGATAACGTGTATCACACCATTATCAGCTTCGATATCTGCTGCTAAAACTGTGGCATTTTTAACTTCAAAACCATCAGAAGAATCGATTTTAATGGGTGAACCTTCTACAGAATTAACCGTACTTAGTTGTGCCAAATCAGCTTGTAGCAGCTTTCCTGGAACGACATGATATTTTAAAATCCGCGTTAGTTGGGGAATGTTCTGTAACAGAGTTTGGATAGTTCCCGGTGGTAACTTGGCAAAGGCATCATCATTTGGTGCAAAAACAGTGAACGGCCCAGGACTTTTTAATGTTTCTACTAAACCAGCAGCTTGTACGGCTGCCACCAGTGTTTTGAAAGACTCAGCGCTAACTGCAATATCAACAATATCAGCCATATATCTTACCTAAATCTCTGCAAAAGATTTTAAAGGATAATAAACCTATTTTAAGTTTTATTAAACAAAATTACTTTAAAATCAGGCGGTGAATAAATTACACTTACGTCAGAAGTCGCCTTATAATCTTTCTAAGAAAATTCCTTTATAGAAGAAATGTCCGATCGCACGTATGCCATTCTGGGAACTGGAGCATTAGGAAACTATTTACTACCAAAGATGTTGCCACCTGTGGTTAAAGATGATGGGAAGGAAAATCAGGGGTTTTAAAGCCTACGGAGGCAGCCTTGGTTCGGGTAATCGTTAGGTGCTATCAGTCTTTCGTCAAAGATGGCAAATCAAATTAACACAAAATAAGTTGCTATGAGTCAAGACTTCACCCAACAGTGGTTGACAGAAATTCAGGCATTTAAAGAGCAGATGGCGGGAATTCAGAGCGATCGCGATGCAGCTTGGGAAAGTGCCCAAAAATGGTGTCAGCTTTACAACACAGAAGCCGAACAACGCCGTACAGATGCCCAACTGTCCCAACAGGCGATCGCATCTCTCAAGGCTGATATGCATAAACTCCAGGGTCTTGAGGTAGAGACACTCGCTGCTGGTACACCAGTAACAGCTATCCAACAAGAAATAGAGCAACTAAAATCTGTGGAGGATTTGCAAGCTAAACTTATCACCGTAATTAAAGAACGCGATCGCCTCTTGCAAGCTTTGAAAACTGAGCAGGATAATCACGCCCAAACCCGCAATAGTCTGACTACTGCCTTGGGTGATGCTATTGATAGCTTGACACGAGAGCGGGGGGACAATAGCAACTCCTAACTCCTAACTCCTACTCCCTTCCCGCCAGAAGAATACTTAAATTTTTTTACGAACCGCCAAGGTAGGGTGTGTATTTTGTCGAAAAATGCGCTGACCAATACTTCTTGCCCAACTTCTTGAAATGTAGGGACGGATGGAATCGATCAACTTTGAGCAACTCGTAGCACTCGTCTGCTGTTCGCTGAACACTTTCAGGTAGAGCGTTGTAGCATTGCCAGAATCGTCGCGTTG
>JBBSCU010000069.1:0-21090 GCA_038249935.1 Chroococcales cyanobacterium | reverse complement strand
TATCTTTGTAATTTATTTACTCCGAAAAAATAACCGGGAAATTGCTGAAGATTTCGGCGTTTCAGCTAAATTGGTTCATCAAAAATTAATAAAATATTTCCTTGGGATGAATACAGTTCTCTCAAAGGCAGGATGGAATACTTGCGAAAATCGATCATCATGGTATTGAAACGTTGTAGCTGATGCAGTTGTACATTGAGTGGTATATGTTTTTTCAATGCGAAATAACAGGAATTCCAACTTTGTTTTTGCAACAGCAAGGCTTTTAGCAAATACAGGTGATGAAGAAATCCGATGATTACAATATTTAAAGAAAGTAAAATAGTTTCGCGTCTATTTGCAGTAATGCTTTCAGCATTGCTAATGGTGCCCTTGCTAAGTAGCTGCGGAGGCGCTTCCCGTACTGCTACGCCGCCACCTGTTGACGACACAATCGGTAGAACAGTGAGCGATCGCAACACTACAAAGCAACCCGAAGTTAAAAATAAGGGAATGGGTACAGGGCAAAAAGTGGCACTTCTAGCAGGAGCCGCAGCACTTTACTATATGTACAACCAACATCAGAATGCTTCAAAAGAAGGAGCGCAAGGTAAGTACTATCTTTCCAAGAATGGGCGTGTATATTACCGTGACGCTGAAAAACGTGCTCACTGGGTAACGCCACCATCAGAAGGAATTCGAGTACCAGAATCTGAGGCACAAAAGTATCGGGAATTCCAAGGCTATAACCGGAGTTCCACAGGTCGCGATCTCACTGGCATAACTTCATCCGCAGCTCCAGCAATCTAGATCAGCGAAGCGTGTGTAAATCTAAAGCGGGTTTCCCGGAGGATAACGCCGATCGCGCACGTCGGAAACACGAACTTAAATCAGGAGACAGATTATGGTAGATGACTTTTTGCGAAAGGCGAAGGATTTCCTCACCGGGTCGAACAGCGATCAAGATGCTGAAAATCGCGATGGGCTACGCCCCGCCGTAGGCGACCGCAATGTCCGTCCAGCCAGCGAAGATCCCTACGGTGATCCCGCAGACTCGGCATCTTACGGCAAGCTTACCCCAGCCAGTCAAGACCCCTACGGCGATCCCGCAGATATCGCCTCGTCTTACGGAAACGTTCGCCCAGCTAGCGAAGACCCTTACGGCGACCCCGCAGATCAAGGAGAGTTTGGCGACGTTCGCCCAGCCAGCGAAGACCCCTACGGCGATCCCGCAGATCAGGATTCCCGCCGTTAAGCCAAACTAATGTTGTGATGTTGGTTTTCTGCCTCCTGCCTTCTTCACCAATATTTTCATCCCCGACTTTTAACCAAAAGTCGGGGATATTGTTGTTAAGTTTAACTAAACTGCTCCTCTGCATCCAAGTTGAACAGCATTTGCAGAGTTTGCATACAGCGCCGTCTGGCTTCAACATCTTGCTGCGATCGCAATTGCACCATCGGATCATGTAAAATTTTATTGACAATTCCCCGTGTTAATGCTTCAATTACCTCTTGATGTTTTTCCGCAAATTCTGAACCCAATCTTGACAAAGCTTTTTCTAATTCTTGTTCGCGGATGGTTTCGATTTTATTTCGCAGACAGCTAATAGTAGAGACAGTTTCTAGACTACGCCACCAAATATCAAAAGCTTCCACTTCTTCCTCTAAAAGTTTCTCGGCTTCCTGTGCAATCTTGCGACGGCTTTCGTAGTTTTGCGCTACTACTGCCTTCAAATCATCCACATTAAATGCTTGCACATTTGCCAATTCATTCACATCCGCATGAACATTGCGCGGCACAGAAATATCAAATAACATCAGAGAGCGCTGAACTTCTAGAACCATTTCCAACTTGGCGCGGTCAAGTATTGGCTCTGTCGCCGAAGTACTGGTAAACACTAAATCGCTATCGGCAATTACGGCCATCATTTCCGATAGCGAATGAATTTGGATCGGTTGTTCGGGGAACTGCTTCGCTAATTCTTGAGCGCGATCGCGGGAACGATTTACAATACTAATCTGCACAGCCCCTTTAGAAAGTAGGTGTTGCACCAGCAACCGCGACATTTTACCAGCACCCAGAATTACGACTCGGCAAGCAGCTAAATTTGCCACCTTGATCTGGGCTAACTCCACAGCTGCCGAACTGATAGAGACAGCGCCAGTGCCAATACTAGTTTCAGTGCGAACCCGCTTCCCAGCTGTCAGCGCTTGTTTAAATAATCGATTTAAAATGGTTTTTATACCGTTATATTGCTGTCCTAATTTGTGAGTAGTCTTCACCTGAGCCAGAATTTGACCTTCTCCAAGTACCAAACTATCTAAACCACCTGCTACCCGCATAATATGCATTACTGCATCATCATGCAGCAACATAAACAGGTGTTGGCGCAGAGAAAGCACAGACAATTTGCTGTATTCTGCCAGAAACTGAGTTACTTCCCGGATACCTTGATCTATTTCACTGGTAACAATGTAGATTTCCAGGCGGTTACAAGTGCTAAGAATTGCAACTTCGCTAATATTAGGATAGCTGGCCAGATGAGCGATCGCACTTTCAATTTGTGGCTCTGGAATGCTCAGTTTTTCCCGGACTTCTACTGGGGCTGTTTTATGGCTTAACCCCACCACTGCTATATTCATTTGCTAAATTTTAGTTACTAGTTGGTAGTTGGAAATAAAGTATTGAATGAGAATAGGGAATGGGGAATTTTTGTTTATTGGTTGTTAGTTTTTCCCAACAACAAACAATAATTAATCACTAACTACTAACTATTAACTACTGTAAGGGTGAAGCATTTTGGTGAGTATTTTTCAGTTTCATAGAAAGATTTCTTTCCAAATGCTTCGCCCTTACTTTTACCATTCCCCATTCCCTAAAAATTACTTCAGTTGGAGAGTCTTCGGTTCATTAAACATATGAATTGTATCAACAAATCGAGCAGTTTTCGACTGGTTAGAAATTACCAAGCTTTCAGTTCTTGCTCCGCCCTTGAAGAAACGCACGCCTTCCATGAGATTACCAGTGGTAATGCCGCAACCAGCAAACAGAACAGTTTTACCAGATGCCAGTTCATGAGCATCATAGACCTTATCGGGGTCATTGATATTCATAGACTTTAAGCGATCAATGTTAGCTTGTTTGCTTTCTCCAATCAGACCTGTTTTTACTACTTCTGGATCGTAGATCAGTTGACCTTGGAAGTGTCCACCCATAGCACGCATTGCGGCTGCGGAGATTACACCTTCAGGAGCAGCACCAATACCCATCAGCGCGTGGATATCAGTTCCAGCAAAACCACAGGATATGGCTGCACCCACATCACCATCTGAAATTAGGGAGACTCTCGCTCCAGCCTCACGGATTTCTTTAATTAAATCATTGTGACGTTCACGCTTCATGACCACGATCACAAGCTCTTCAATAGAGCGCTCTAGACACTCAGCGAGAATTTTGAGGTTTTCCGTTGCTGACTTGTTAATGTCTACCTTGCCCTTAGCTGCGGGAGGTGCTGCTAACTTCTTCATGTAAAAGTCAGGAGCAGCAAATAATCCACCCTTTTCCGAAATTGCCAAGACAGCCATCGAACCAGGTTGCCCATAAGCTACCAAGTTTGTACCTTCACAGGGGTCAACGGCGATATCAATTTCAATTAGTTCATCAGGGTTACAGACATTTTGGGCATCTGGTTGGGTACAGATACCAACTTCTTCTCCGATATAAAGCATGGGCGCATCGTCGCGTTCGCCTTCACCGATAACGATGCGACCCCGCATATGGATTTTATTCATCCGCTCGCGCATAGCTTCCACTGCTACCTGGTCAGCAATGTTTTTTTCGCCTTTGCCCATCCACTTTGCGGATGCGATCGCGGCTTGCTCGACTACTTCAATAATCTCTAACCCAAGTGTATTTTCCACAGAGTCTGCCCTCTCAACTGCTTGAATTTCCGTCGTTTTATCTAGCTATTTCAGTCTTCAAGTCTACCAAAGGGCGGATACACGTGGAAGAAAGTTAAGTTTTACTGCTAACTGGTTAGGAAAGTGCCAGTTATGACCTCTTTTTTTCGGTCATACTACTCCAGCATAGACAGGACTTACGCAAAATTACGAAAAGAAGCCCTGAAAACTATACCTGCTATTTTGGCTTTTCTCTCAATGTGTAATATCATGCCCGCTTGATTGCTTATTAAACCCAAAGAACCCCACCCCGCCAAAGCTATGCTTTGTCTCCCCTCCCCGCTTGCGGCTACGGTGTACACACAAGTCGGAAATAGTAGTCTGTCAAGGATAATTTACGAGGACATTCTCTGTAGAGACGGCGATTTATCGCGTCTCTCTAACGTGTCTTTAGACGGCGATTTATCGCGTCTATCCAACGTGTCAGCCCTTTAGACGGCGATTTATCGCGTCTCTACATGAGGGCTTTCTGGCTTGTCCCAACCGTATTGGGGTAAAACTGGATTGACTTGTGTGTACACCCTAGCCGCTTGCGGGGAGGGGTTCTTTTATTATGGGTAATCTGGCGGACATGATATAAGTCCTATATTTATTTATGGTAACTATGCAAAAGTGGATTCCAGCGCCATCAATACCAGCAATGATCTAGGCTATAGACATAGTTAAAACCTTGCTTAAGATAAATATGCTGGA
This sequence comes from Chroococcales cyanobacterium, assembly GCA_038249935.1. Lineage (GTDB taxonomy): Bacteria > Cyanobacteriota > Cyanobacteriia > Cyanobacteriales > Nostocaceae > Nostoc. The sequence continues at coordinate 16,458 of JBBSCU010000069.1, read as the reverse complement.
CTTTCTTAATCCTCTCTTAAATCGCCATCCAGAGCGAGTTAAAGCCAACGTCGAACTTTACACATGGCAAACTTGTCCTTACTGCATTCGTGCCAAGATGCTGCTGTGGTGGAAAGGTGTAAATTTTACTGAATATAAAATCGATGGTGACGAATCAGCCAGAGCTAAAATGGCAGAACGCACTAACGGACGACGTAGTGTACCGCAAATTTTTATCAATAATCAGCATATTGGCGGCTGCGATGACCTTTATCACCTAGACAGCCAAACTCAACTCGATTCCCTTTTAGCCCAAGCTGCTATTTAGCATTTGCGTAAGCCCCTACTTTTTCTTTCTTGTAGGATGGGCGTTTTGGCCAATGCAAAGGCGGATAAAACGCCCACTCTACAAAATCAGGACTTACGCACTGTACAAATTAATCATGGTATATTTTTACCAAAATAGGTTATTTCAGGCTTTGATGCTAAATAAGTCCGCGATGTAGGGGCAATTCATGAATTGCCCCTATGATAGATGTGGTTTTTTCCATCACATATATTTGGTATTTTCTGTCAATGCGTAAGTCCTGAAAATGTGTTGAATTTTGAAATTTTTATATTAATCAGAATATGTTAACTAACTACACAGAATATCTTATACATCAACAATGGATGAGTTATGCACTAGAATTAGCAAAAGTAGCAGGTGATGCAGGTGAAGTCCCTGTAGGTGCTGTTATCATTGATTCAACTGGCAAATTGTTGGCACAAGGAGAAAACAGAAAAGAGCGCGACAAAGATCCTACCGCTCATGCGGAAATTCTTGCTCTCAAGATAGCTGCAACAACTTTACAAAATTGGCATCTTAATGAATGTACCCTCTACGTAACTCTCGAACCTTGCCCGATGTGTGCAGGTGCTGTTGTCCAAGCGCGTCTAGGATTACTTGTATATGGAGTAGACGATACCAAAACTGGCGCAATTCGTACAGTTATTAACATACCCGATAGTGCTGCTTCTAATCACCGTTTACAGGTAATGGGAGGCATTCTAGAGTCAGCCTGTCGTCAGCAATTACAGGCTTGGTTTGCCACTAAGCGGCGTATGGGAAACTAACGGACAGAGGTAAAACTGTCCATCTAGTACGGCACAAGTCAAGCAAGAGAATCTACGGTGTAACTAATTAGACTTTTCGTTAAATTTTACCTGTCAATCAGCTGCATCCTTCATGATGAAATTTTATTCTTCATCCGATACCTGCCAACACACAGTAGTAGACCCTCAAGTAGCTGGTACTACCTCAAGGGTTTCTCCTTGGTTAAGTCCTCTGGCACATTTATTAGGGCGTCACTGCCTATTACCATTATTCTTTGGGCAAATTAGAGTAACCGGACAAAAAAATATCCCGACAACTGGGCCTGTAATCCTTGCGCCTACTCATCGAGCGCGTTGGGATGCCTTGGTTGTACCCTACGCTACTGCTGATTGTATGACAGAACAAGACCTGCGGTTCATGGTGAGTATTGACGAATGCCAAGGCTTACAAGGCTGGTTTGTGCGACGTTTAGGGGGGTTTCCGGTAAATTCTAAGCATCCCTCAATCCAGACGCTGCGACATGGAGTTGAGCTACTTCAGCAGAAAAAAGCTTTGGTAATCTTTCCAGAAGGTAATATTTATCGTGATGGCCAAGTTCACCAGTTGAAGCCTGGAATTGCTCGTCTTGCTTTGAGTGCTGAATCTAGTCATTCCGGGCTGGGAGTGAAAATTATACCTATAGGCATTAATTACAGCCAACCTTATCCAAATTGGGGTACAGATGTGAGTATTCACATTGGCTCCGCAATCACAGTAACGGATTACACGAGTGGCTGTGTAAAACAAGATGCTAAAAGCATCACATCTGATTTAGCAAAGGCACTGCAACAATTAAGCCATCAAGAAACAAAAATTACTAATCACGCATTTGCAGAAATTACTAATTCTTAATCTCGTCAAACCTAGATATCGCTGATCAGGGCGATTTAAGTTAGTTACTATACAGGGGTAATGGGAACTCTATTAAATCGAATTTCAGTCTAAATCATAGATACTTAGGATGTAAATTTACTTTGTCGAAGACCAAAACAGAGTTAAGATACCCGAAGTTTCCATAACTTTTTTATATAGTTGTCGCACTAATTGATCCCATGAACACTGCTGCCGCTGTTACCTTGATGCACCGTACTTTTTTATCAGTCATAGCAGTCCTCAGCTTGCTATCACCTGTGAATGCTCAGGTATCACAGTCACCAAGTACTACCAGCCAACCACTACCTATTGACCCCAACGATCCCAATAACCTCCGCCCCATAACCGAAAGTAACAGCCTTTTGAGCATTGTAGGTGGCGATCGCCTCATGAAAGATGCAGAACAAGCCGTTTCTGCTCAAAACTACCCCTTAGCTGCCAAGAAACTGCAAGAAGCACGTCAGATTTATAATCAGCTATCTAATTTTTATCAAGAGTTAAATACTAGCTTTTCGGGAATTGACAATAGAGTTTCTGATTCTCAGCGGCAAAAAGCTCTATTAACAGCCCAAAAGCGAGATGAAGCGACCTTTCAGCTAGCATTGGTACATCGAGCCCAAAATCAGCCAGAATTAGCTGTACCGTTGTTGATTCAAATAATTAAGAGTCAAAACCCAACGCGCGATTTAGGCAAGAAAGCCTATAAACAGTTGTTTGAATTGGGTTTTGTGGATTCTCCCTATCCCAAAGAAGGTGGTAGTTCATCTTCCTCATCCCAAAAAAAATAAATTAAATTTTTGTTGCCTGTTTTCTCAATCTCCCCATCTCTCTGAGCAGTACCTTGGAACGCTCCAGTGCTAAGATAGGATTATCTGCCCTAGCTTTGATCCAGCGTTCTCAAAAATCCACCTCAGAAACGCATTTATCCCCAGCCTTGCCAAAACCTGAAGTTGGCACAGGCATTTGCTCTATATCTGTTAATAATAGAAAAGTAAGTTTTTTCAGGAATAGCGATGATTAGTCCGCAGCAGGTTGAGGCAATGATCAAGGCGGAACTGCCAGACGCCCAGGTTCAGGTGCAAGACTTGACTGGTGGCGGTGACCACTATCAGGTGACAGTAGTTTCATCACACTTTGCAGGTAAGGGGCTGGTGCAGCAGCATCAGTTAATTTATGGTGCGTTGAAGCAAGCTGTGTCATCGGAAGCGATTCATGCCTTGGCATTAAAAACATATACTCCCGAAGCTTGGCAAGCAATAGCAAGTTCCTAAAGTTATGAGTTAAGAGTTATGAATTTTTAACTCCTCACTCCTGACCGGAGGCGGAGCATCCCCGGCTCCGCTCCTCACTCTATTAATACAACGTAGGAAACACAAACACCATGACACCAGAACTCAAAGATCAAATTGATAACTTGGTACAACAGAACAAGATTTTGGTTTTCATTAAGGGAACCAAGTTAATGCCCCAATGTGGTTTCTCCAACAACGTTGTGCAGATTCTCAATACTTTGGGAGTTCCCTTTGAGGCGGTTGACGTTTTATCAGACAGTGAAATCCGCCAAGGAATTAAAGAATACTCTGACTGGCCGACAATTCCCCAAGTCTATTTAGATGGTCAATTTCTTGGTGGTTCCGATATCTTGATTGAATTGTACCAGAAAGGTGAATTGCAGCAAAAGGTAGAAGTAGCACTAGCTTCGTAACGTCCTTTTTACAACAAATTAGAGGCTATGCTGCTGAATTTGTGTTTGGCAATAAAGGCAATCTGCCGTTTTTAATGTCCTTGAAAAGGGAAATACTATTTATTTCCCCTTTCAAGGTTTTTTAATAGTTTTCTGACAAAAATACTTGAGCTGTCTTGGAATTGATTTCAGGTAGGTCAAAAATCCCCTCAGTCGCATCGATAAAACTAATATAGGGCTGAGGAGATATTGTTTTGATAAAAAATATCTCCAAAATCTCACACCACGGCAACCTGTTGACCAATACAGATAATATGCTATAATTATTAACGGTAATTAACCGTTACATTCAATGACCGACTAAATGGTATTAGTAGTAATCTGGTTGGGGCTGTGGCTGCGGCACTGCAAAATTTGATCCATCATACAAATAGCGGCTGGCTTCCTCTTCTAAACGATGAATCAGGAAAGGTTCAATGATGTTGCTGTGTCGCAGTGCGGCTAGATATCCATCCAAATACATCCGCATATCATCTGTGCGATAACCGCGATTCCATAACTCTACGAAGGCATCGGTGAGTCTTTGGTAATAGCGGATAGTTTGTGTGTCTTGGAGCATAACTGCTGTATTAATCTCTTTGGAATGAGAATTATAAATGATTCACGCCCAAATGGGAAGTGTAATTTCCCTTTGGCATTAACAAGAAGTCAAGATATCGACTTTTGGCAGTACTCTCCTAGTAGCTACAAACTACTTCAATCCTATTCCAGAAAACATAGATTTTAGTTATCTGCTAAACTATTTTTATGATTTTCCCCATCAACAGCCCGATTGTTTTGGTCGTATATTTGTGGGTGTGGGTGGCACATTACACCCATCTAAAACCAGAATGTTAAGTTAAAAGAACTTTTAATAAGTCTAACAACTATTTTTGTAAGTTTAACAAAAATTTAAGAATATTTCTAATCGCTTTTCGGTAAGGCACAAATTAAAGATATTCCCACTATTTTTATAAGGAAATGTAAAGCTAATAGTAATTGAAGTAACAAAGGCTACAAAACCTTAGACATAGGCTTGTTACTTTGAAAGTCATCAACGCTAAGGGGTCTTGCCGCCGTGGGTTCGGTTTGTATAGAAATCATTGAAGGGAATCCCCATTTGAGGTCGTTGCTAGGTTGGCACTTACAACAACTGGAATACCGGGTACATCAAGCTGCCAGTATTTATCAAGCAAGGGAAGTATTTTTAAGCCATCAACCAACGCTGGTTATTTTGGATGCAGATTTGCCTGATGGTGATGGCATTGAATTTTGTCGTTGGTTGCATCGTCAGGAGCAGCCTCTTATCTTAATGCTATCCGCCCGTAATAGTGAAGCTGATATCGTTGCAGGTTTGAAGGCGGGTGCAGATGATTATCTGAGCAAACCCTTTGGAATGCAAGAGTTTTTGGCACGGGTAGAGTCACTGATTCGCCGTAAGCGTACACCTACTGCACCAGCTTATCTGGATTATGGCACTTTGCAAATCGATTTAGTTCAGCGCCGTGTCCGCTTCCAGGGGGAGTTCATCGATTTAACGCCCCAGGAATTCAGTTTGCTGTACGTTTTGGCACAAGCTGGAGGAGTGCCTTTGAGTAGGTCGGAATTGCTGCGTCGTGCTTGGCCTGACGCTATCGATAACCCTCGTACCATTGATACTCACGTTTTGTCACTGCGGAAAAAGGTTGAACTTGATCCCCGGCAACCTAACTTGATTCAAACTATCCGCAATGTAGGATACCGCTTTAACATGGAAATTTTGAATACCAATATTTCACACTCACAAACAACAAAGTTAGCTAGAGAGAGATTTAGTAATCAACGTTCAACACTTAGTCAAGTGTAATGAAAGTGGGAGTGGGGAGTAGGGAGTAGGGAATGGGGGACAAGAAAGATGAGGAGAATAACTCATGCTCAATGACGATTGACTAATTCAAATTTTAAAATCCAAAATCGTCTTGAGCTTCTGCTTGAATTAAGCTTTCTCGTAATTTAGCCCAGTCTATCTCTGAGACTATTTTATTTTCCAATACATGACCTTGTTGTAGGTGTAATAATCGAGTGCAAAACATCTGGGCTAGTTCCAGTTGATGATTTACCATCAGAATTGTAGTTTGATGGGTTTGACTTAACCGGATTAAGACTTGTATTAGATGAGAAGCTGTACCAGCATCAAGGGCAGAGGTTGGCTCGTCTAATAATAATATTTTAGGCTGGATGACTAGGGCGCGAGCGATCGCTACTAATTCTCGCTGTCCAGCAGAAAGTTGCACCTCTGTTCGCCCTAACCATTCACTGGGAATATGCAGTTGTTCTGTCCAGTAATTGACTCGTTGCTGAATTGTCTCTTTGGGCAAACCACGCAAAACTAAAGGATAAGCCAAGGCTTGCCCAACTGTCATCCCTAAGAGCTTTGACTCTTGTAATACAAGTGTCACAATCTGGCGTAGCTGGATGACAGGAATTTGGCGATATTCTTGATTTTCTAGATAGATTTGGCCACTCGTGGGTTCAATTAGGCGGTTGATGAGGCGTAACAGCGAAGTTTTACCAGCACCTACTGAGCCGACAATGGCAATGCGATCGCCCTGGAATACCTCGAAGGAAATATCCTGCAATATGGGGTATCCCTTGTGATTGCCGGGAAGTTGGGTTTTCAGCTTTGTAAATAGATTAACTTGCTCTAGCCTGAGTGTGGCTTTTGCTGTATTCAAGGGGAGTGGGGGAGAAATAATTAATGCCCAATTTTAAGTTAATTGTGCAGTAGTTAAGGCTGTAGCGATCGCCCAGCCATCGACTAATAATAGCAGCAGGGTGAATCCCAGTAAAATCAGGTACATCCACGGTTGGGCTAAAGGGCGAACATCTGTGGTGTCAATGCCTGTTTTTGCTTGCACAATTTGCACGAAACGGGCAAATCCGGCTACACGCATTGGTAGTAAATAAGCTTTCCCATCCTGGCTAAGGAAGTAATAAACTAGCCCTCCTTGACCAGTGGTGCGGGGTTTTAACTCTTTCACTTCTGACCAAGGTAAAAACCAGCCTTTAAGAAAAAAGCGAGGCACCCAGGCGGGGTAAGTAACCTGAATTCCCTCGTCATCTACCATTACTTGTTCAGTCAATACAGCATACAAGGCAACTAAGCCGATGCTAATCCCTATCCACAATAATGCTGGGGGTACGGGTGCAGCTGTTACCTGCGATAAGAAGGGTAATGGGACTGTGAGTGCTATGTATAGACTCAGCAGCGTTATCCGAATCAAAGGAGACAGACGAAAAATAGAAGCTGAGATATTGGCTGAGTTTGCTGTCACGGCTCAATTACAATACTTTTCTTCATTGTAGGGTAGTTCACGGTAAGTACTTCTGTACTACAATCCAACCAGTAAAGGATACCCAGGCAAATCCTACAAACAGAATAATATTTACGCCGATGTGTAAGGGTCTAGCCCAAGGTCTTCCGGCACTAATTTGCGTGGCACTGAAAGCGGACAGTAAAACTAATGCTACAACTATCAATCCAGCGATTAGGTGTGACGAGTGACCCAATGAACCAAAATGTCCGAAAGTGCCAACAATGCCGACCGCTAGCAGCAATAAGACTAAACTTACCATGCTGATGCCCATTGTATAGTGGAGCGATCGCACCTCCTTATTTCCGCCTATAAATGGGGTCTGCGAAGTTCTCGCCCGAAACATCCAAACGCCGGTGACTGCTAACATCAGATATGCCAGCAAGGACAACCCCATAGACCAGGCGGCTATTTTCCACAACCAAATAAATGAAGGAAGATTCATAAGAATGATTGTAGATGAGAGTTGGGGAGATGAGGGAGACAAATGACCAACAAATAAAAAGGGTTGCCGAATTCAGCAACCCTTAAATTGAGCTAAATTTTTTTTTTAATCAATAGCTGCTAAACCAGCCACTTGTAAAGGTTTTGTAGTATCTCCGATTTTTGGATTAATTTGCTGCACTATTGGTTTGGTATTAATAAGGTCTTTTCCAGCTAGGGAGTCTGTATCAAACTCATAAATGCTGGGTTCATCGAGCATCAGGCGATCGCAGGATATTATATCCGATAAAATTGCACTTGCCATTATCCCTGTATGAATCTCCATTTTACCTTTTCGCGGAGCTTCAAACACTAAACGTTGTCCAGGGAAAACAACCCTTTCAAAGTACCAATTAGGAATATTGCAGATGCGAGCTATCTGTATTTTGCTCGTGGCATTAATGTAGCAGCAGAGAATTTTCCCCGATTGCTCAGGTGGTAGAGGATCTAATATTTGAGCCATAACTGCTGAGGAGCTTTACGCACAATTTTACATTACACTAGCCAAGCCTAGCAGCATTGATCCCCAGTTGCTGTAACTGCGACTACCAACTCAACTCTTTTTATATTTTTTCTACCTCAAGATATATCGGAGGTTAGAAAAATCTTGTAAAAATTTATGCCCTGTTTGCAATCTTACATTATGTAAACATCTTTGAGTTTTTAATCTCTGGCCAAAAAGCTTTAACTTCTTTGAAGATCCCCTCAGCTTAACCCTAGTTAGCAGTGTAATTTTATGTTTCATCTATCCTACGATTAAAAGTCTGGGATCATCGCTTTATGAATGAACTCAATGTTATCGTAAAGCTATATGAAAAATATCTTCATAAAACCTGTCTTGATAACCTGCATTTGGTACGTAAAGCAATTTTATTGATTCCTGCATCTGTGAATAAAAGTTTTACGCATATCAATAATTGGCTTTAATGTCAAGTAAAATTGCAAGAAATTAAGAGCAGCCAAAACAGAAACACACCTTAAAACTGGAATTTATCTCGCTTTCCCCGAAGATTGGCAAGATGGAAGTCAAAATACCTATGATGGAAAATCGAATTCTTTACGTTCGCCTTCCTTGTAACCCTATCTTTCCCATTGGGGTTGTCTACCTAAGCGATCACGTCCACAAACAGTTTCCGAATATCGAACAGCGGATCTTTGATTTAGGAACAGTGCCACCTTTAGATTACACTTCTGCCTTAGATCAGTCTATCGATGAATTTAAACCGACACTGCTAGTATTTTCTTGGCGGGATATTCAAATTTATGCTCCAGTTGGCGGACGTGGTGGCAACCCACTACAAAACGCTTTTGAATTTTACTACGCTAAGAATCCTCTATTGAAACTACGCGGGGGATTGGGCGGTTTACGAATCTTCATCGCTTATTATACAGAGCTATGGCAAAATCTGGGCTTAATCAAACGCGGTTTAAAGCGTGCCCAAAAATATAATTCTAATGCCCGTGTAGTTGTGGGTGGTGGCGCAGTTAGTGTATTTTATGAACAGTTGGGTAAAAGCTTGCCTCAAGGAGCAATTATTTCTGTGGGTGAAGGGGAAACCCTGCTGGAAAAACTTTTAAGTGGTAGAGATTTTCAAGATGAACGCTGTTACGTTGTGGGAGAAAATCAACCACGGAAACAGCTAATTCACGAACAACCCACCCCAATAGAAAAAACAGCTTGTAACTACGACTATATCGAAACCATCTGGCCGGAATTTAACTATTACCTGCAAGAGCAAGATTTTTATATAGGTGTACAAACTAAGCGTGGTTGTCCTCATAACTGCTGCTATTGCGTCTATACCGTCGTTGAAGGCAAACAAGTACGCATCAACCCCGCAGATGAAGTTGTTGCTGAGATGCGCCAATTGTATAATCGCGGCATTCGCAACTTCTGGTTTACTGATGCTCAATTCATCCCGGCGAAAAAATTTATCGACGATGCCATAGAACTATTGCAAAAAATCGTCGATTCTGGTATGACAGACATCCACTGGGCAGCTTACATTAGAGCCGACAATTTAACACCAGAGTTGTGCGACTTAATGGCAAAAACCGGGATGAACTATTTTGAAATCGGGATTACCAGTGGTTCTCAAGAACTCGTGCGGAAAATGCGGATGGGGTACAATCTGCGAACCGTCTTGCAAAACTGCCGGGACTTGAAAGCCGCTGGTTTTAACGACTTAGTTTCCGTCAACTACTCATTTAACGTCATTGACGAACGCCCCGAAACCATCCGCCAAACCATCGCCTACCACCGCGAATTAGAACGGATTTTTGGTGCTGATAAAGTCGAACCTGCAATTTTCTTTATTGGACTACAACCCCATACCCATTTAGAAGAATACGCTTTTAAAGAAGGCATCCTCAAACCAGGGTATGATCCAATGAGTTTGATGCCTTGGACAGCCAAAAAACTCCTCTGGAATCCCGAACCCCTTGGTTCCTTCTTTGGTGAAGTCTGCTTACAAGCTTGGCAACAAAACCCCAACGATTTCGGGCGCGAAGTCATGAAAATCTTAGAAGAAAAGCTGGGTTGTGCCGACTTAGAAGCAGCACTTTCTGCACCAATAGAGACGAAAGAGAAACAGTTAGCAGCCATATCCTAATTTCTCCCCCTCTCTTCCTCTACGCCCTCTGCGGTTCGTTTTCACAAAATCCAAAGCCATGCTACAAGGTTCAATCCTACAACAGCTAGAAACAGCCCATCGCCACACCACCAGACCAATTCGATTTGGGGTTTACTACAAAAACACCCTAGTTGCACTGTGCCATGCTCTAGAAGACCACATCTTAGCAGACGACGGTACACCCCTAGTAATCACAGCCTTCCAACAGGGTAAATGGTATCTACAAGAAGCTGAACGATATGCAGATATCGCCCAGCACAGCGGCCAAATTGTAATTATGGCTGCCGTTGAATCTGGTTTTGCTGAACATCCCACAAGCCAGCTACCAAATGTAGACTTAGTGGCATTAGATTCAGCCGATGTAGTGGCGCAGGAGTGGCACTTAATTATTTTGTCATCCAACTACACAGCAATGGTAATTTGTCAAGAATTATCAGAGGCTGATTATGGCAGCACTGGAGTACCGACATCAGATTTAGAGCGCAAATTCTATGGTTTGTGGACATTTGAGCCAGAGTTAGTGCAAGAGACAGCAGAATTAGCGATCGCTCACATCAAAAAATACAACCCAGAACTGGCAAATAAACTCACAGCCGATAAGCGGCAAATTGTACCATCTGCTGCCAGATTAGAAAATCTGGGTGCAGTTGTCTCCCGTGTAGTAGATTATCTTCAGACTGGGCAAGATAATTTATCCATACCAACAGCGCTTCAGCAACAAACGCTAGATCGTAACTTGGTTTCTAACGAAATCCAAGCCTTTTTGCGAATGGCACAACTGATGGATATAGCAGATGTCAACAATCCAATGGCAGCTGCGGAAGTAGTAGTACTTGCTGAGGCGATCGCGCAACTTTTGGATCTTCCCGCATGGCAGATTAAAAGGTTGCGCCTTGCAAGCTTGTTACATCGCATAGATCCATTACAAAATGCAGAAAGCGTTCTGACTGGTGGTATATCCACACGCTACCAAGAAGATGCCCCTAGTTGCCCCTTAACTTGTCCCTTAATACCAGGGGCGCAAGTATTGCGAACCATGCCACGACTGCGAGCAGTTGCCCAAATTATTACGCACCAAACCGAGTGGTGGAATGGCACAGGGGAACCAGCAGGTTTAGCTGGAGATGAAATTCCCCTAGAGTCGAGAATTTTGGCATTATTGGCAGACTTTCAGTGGCGGTTAAATCAACGAAAATTGTCAAATCAAAGCCGGGAACAGATATTTACTCAAGCTTTAAATGAGTGCAGACAGCAACAATCTACCCGCTTTGATCCTAAACTTGTAGATACCCTAGCTTTGTTAGTTATGGGTTTACAACAGGGACTCGACTTACCCTTGATGACACCAAAATTCAGCGCCGGCATCTGGATACTTGATTCCCAATGGGATAGCCACAGCAAGATAAGTGAGGAGATTGGTAGTTACTTTACATGAATATTGAAGCGATTAGATTAGGAAAACTCAAACAACTTCCAGGGGCAAATTTAGAAGACGAGGAACTCTCCCGGCTAGATTTAAGCCGCATTAATCTTGCTGGTGCTACCCTTGTCGGCACTAATTTCGCTGGTTCTAAACTCGAAGGGGGGCATTTGGAGGGGGCAAATTTGATGGGAGCCAACCTCCAAGAAACTGACTTGCGAGCAAACCTCATGGGAGCAAACCTGATGCAAGCAGATTTAACAGGTGCTGACTTGCGGGGTAGTAACTTGCGCGGCGCTAACTTGATGGGAGCAAGACTCAGCGATGTGTCTTTAGCAGGTGCTTTCGTGAGTGGTGCCAATTTAATGAACGTGAACTTGCAAGGCGTTGACTTGCGCGGTGCTGACTTGCGCGGTGCAAACCTGACTGGAGCAAATCTCAAAGGTGCAGATTTGAGTCGTGCCGATTTGCAAGGGGCTTTGTTGAGTGAAGCAAACCTCGAAGAAGCTGACTTGCGGGGGGCGAATTTGGCAGGGGCGAATTTGACGGGAGCGAATTTACTTTGTGCAGAGTTAGAAGGTGCAAATTTGAGCGGCGTTAATTTGGCTAAAGCTTGTTTGGTAGGTACAGTGGTTGAGACGAGTTTATCAGAATCGCAAAAAGTGCTGTAGTGCTAAATTTAAAACTTGCAGCTTGAGCAGGATGGACAAACGCTAAACTGCTCAAACTTAGCAAGTTCGGTATCTCAACGCAAGTTAGCAGAGCGTTTCCGAGTTGCCCCTTTTATACATAAACTGCTCAAACAATTAAACATTTATTAAACAGAATTCAGGAGTCAGAATTCAGAATGAATTCTGTACGAGTGGCGGATAGCGTAGCGCTATCAGTGGCGGATCTGAATCCCCCACTGACTTGTACTGAGCCTGTCGTTGGCGCAGCCTCTCGTAGAGAAGTATTGATTCTGACTCCTGAATTCTTCTTCAAGTTCTCAGTTAAAAAATATAACTTAACAAAAAGTTTAACTTGACAAAATCGACGTAAATACCTCATAGAGATAGGTTTGGGGCATTTTGAAATTGTCAGCAAAACATCAATATAGAAATTTCTGCATAATTTTAGTGAATTAAGACGTAATAAAAGTGGAATCACTTAGATGTTTTCATGAGACTCATGAAATCCGGGGAAGTGGCCAGTTAAACAATTAGGTGGGACGGATGGAGGTTGTGATGCAAACTTCAAAATTGAGTTTAGAGGAGCGCAATCTCGCTATGACAAAGGATGTAGAAAAACTAGCTCTAGATTGGCGAAAGCGCTTGGCTGCCGAATGTCCAGAACAAAGTGAAGTTGCTAGGCAAAGTATTATTCTTTGGCTATTTGGATCTGACTCAAAACGGTTTGATCTATTTAACCCTAAGGAATTGGATATCGCCAAACAAGCGATGGAATATCGCTGGAGGATTTTACGTCAACGCTATTTGGGGCTAGGGCGAGAACGTGCTTATCGTCACCTACTCACTCGATTAGGGAGTTTAGTAACATTACGGAATAAAATTCAGACTTGGGTTGCTCTGAGCCGCGATCGCCAGCGCAGTGTGATGGATGTGTTGCAAGAAGTACTGCAAGAATTACTGCAAAACGACACCTATATGCAGCAGCAAATGGCTGATATTGTCAAATATACAACCGATAGACGATTAGGGGATGCTCTCCTATTTGCCAGTGTAGAAGAATATTGTCTGCGGCCAGTACGGAATCAACCGCTTTTAGCTTATCGGTTTGTGAATTATTTGCGTCACACTCAACGTGGTGGCTTAACCCAAGTGCCAGGCCGTGACTTGATTAGACTAGTGTCAGAAGAAATTCTCACAAATGACAGTGACAATAAAGTTAATTTAGTGGATAGTCAAGCGATCGCCGAATATCAAGAAGCACAACAACTCGAAGAACAACAGGCGCTGCGTCACTCAGTTCAAAAAGAATTTGAAAATTATTTACAAGAAAATCTGGGGACAGAGGCAGTAGAGTGGCTACGACTGTATTTACAAGGTAAGCCCCAAGAAGAGATCGCCCACAGATTAAATAAGCAGATTAAAGAAATATACCGTCTGCGAGAAAAAATTAGTTACCACGCCGTGCGCGTCTTTGCCCTCAAAGGTAAACCAGAGCTAGTAGACACTTGGCTCTCAATTTCCTTGCAAGAACATAACTTAGGATTAACACAAAATCAATGGCAGCAACTTTATGAAAAATTGACTCCTCTGGGGCGGCAAATCCTAGATTTGCGGAGAGCGGGGAACTCAATAGAAGTAACAGCCCAACATTTAAAACTCAAAACCCATCAAGTGCTGGGCGAATGGACAAAAGTCTATCTTGCTGCTCAAGCTTTAAGAACCCAGGAGTAGGCTGTGAGGTTTTTAACAATCCAACAAACTATCTTTATTAACTATTTACTAATTTAGAGGCAAAGTATTATATAATCAGACACCAAACAATCAAATCTATGTTGTCTCCAAAAGATGAACTAAATGATACCGCAGCAAGTGGACAGCAAATGCTAACCGCCAATCAACTTAGGTGGGAGCAAGGAGACGTTCGCCAGCAAATATTCCAGATGATTGATAGTTTTTTGTCCTTTGAAGCTTGTCTCTACCACCAGATTTTGCCCTTTGGATTAGAAGATAACAACCTCTCGCTAGGTATGGTTCATCCCCAAGACAGTGAGGCATTAGATTATGTTGGTCGCATTTTGTCTTATATCAACTGTACAGTGGTGATTGAGGCGATCGCAGCCGACGCTCACCGCCGAGTACTTTCAGCCTACCTCAGTCACAAAAATACATCTCAACTAGATGTTAAACAAGAGGATCAGCCAACAGCGGACTTTGCCCAAAAAAATAGCGCAACTACCATTGCTGACAAACCTATTCCCTTTATAGATGCCGATGAATCAAGTCAGCAACCAATATTAACTGTGTTTCAGACACAAAAGCGTCAACATTCTGGGCAGCGAGTAGACTTGCCTCCGATGCCAGAGCTAGATAAATCGCCTCAAACTACGACGTTCTTAACCTCTATCTTCAAAGATCAAGAGGGAGAGACTTCCGAAGCATTACTACGAGATAATTTACCTATTTTGCCCACGCAAGTTCCCGAACTATTTAGTCCTATTGAGGTGCTGCCAACACTACCACCCAAGAAATTACTAGAAGAATTACTAGGGCGAATCCTGGCTGGGGGGATTGGTCGGCTGTACTTAGAAAGACAAGCTTACGAAGGCAGGATACTGTGGAGTGACAATGGAATCTTACAGTCTGTATTAGACAAACTGCCGCTCTCGGTTTTCCAAGGAGTACTGAATGAATTAAAGCGGTTTGCTTCTCTGCCTATCATTACGGTTGCAGAACCAAAACAGGTAGAGAAGGAGTATGTACATCAAAAAGATCGCTTGTTATTACGCTTGCGAGTCATGCCGGGAATCTACGGCGAAGAAGCGACACTCCAAGTATTGCGGGGAACAGCATTAAAGTTCTATCAACAACAACAGTTGATGCGTCTAAGCCGCGATGCCTTAGGAATTTCTCAGCAACTAAGCTTCAAGCTGCATGAGCTTCAAAAACGGCTTTTAATAAATCCCATCCTTGACTCTCAGCAATTAGAGGCTTTGGTTGTCTTGAATCAACTATTGAAAAATTTAGACCAACAGATCAAAATACTAGCACTAGATAGCAATCCACTAACAAACAGAAAATCATAGTTCTGTCAGTGAAACCGCTGATCTCGATCGCATACATAATTGTTATCTTGTAATGGAACTCTAGAACAATCAACTTTAGAGGTTCATTTCAAATAAATACACATTTTGTCATCGTATTCTGAGTAAGATTACGGTTTAAACAAACTTATAGTAGCAAAGTTAGTTTCCCGCTCTTGAATCCATTTTTTGCAAATATTTCATGCTAACAGAGGTTTTTAGTGAACTTTTCCCCTTGATGAGTACAGCCAATCCACAAACTTTGGAATGGCTACTCAACGTTGCAATTGAACATGAATATCCATCTGGACGAGCCGTTGTGATGGAAGATGCCTGGGGTAACGCCGTTTACTTCGTAGTTTCTGGTTGGGTGAAAGTCCGGCGTACCGTCGGGGAAGATCCGGTAGCTCTGGCCATTTTTGGCCGTGGCGACTTTTTTGGAGAAATGGCAATTTTGGATGAATCTCCACGTTCAACCGATGTCATTGCCCTTTCACCCGTGAAGTTACTGAGCATCTCCAGAGAGCGTTTTATTCAAATATTATTTAAAGACCCGCAGTTACATCACCGGATGTTGCAACTGATGGTGCGACGATTACGGCAAATTAACATCCGCTTACAAATGCGGTCTTCACCACCAGCAGTCAAACTCGCCCATACCTTAGTGACTTTAGGCGAAAGCTACGGTCAGGAATCTAACCTGGGGAAAGAAATTTTTAATATTCCCTTTAAAGATTTAGCAGAGGTGACAGAAATCGGCGTTGAAGAAACCACCAAAATCATGGGAAAGCTAGATGAAAAAGGGTGGATTAACATTGATAGTGCCAACAACATCATTTATCTTATAAACTTCAAACAGTTGATGAACTTGGCTGGTAAAGTGTAATTGCTTTATCCTCTTGAACGACAATCGCCAGAAGCTTAAAAAGCTCTTTAAGCCACATCTTTCGTAAGGGTTTAGCATTGGTCATAGGTGTCAACTTAACGTGAAAGCTTACTCTGATAAGAAGAGTGAAAATTTTTCCATGTACCGCCTAGCTTTTCGATCCCCCCTAACCCACGCCAGTCACTCATGGGGGAAACCCCCAAGACCGCGCTGGCTCCCCTT
>JBBSCU010000068.1:0-21438 GCA_038249935.1 Chroococcales cyanobacterium | reverse complement strand
GCTTAACGTAGTAGCAACTGTTATTTGGCGCATCGCCAACTAGTCGAGTCCCAGCAGCTTTTGCAGCTTGAGAGACAGTCATCCCAACTTGAACCGATCCAATACCATTGATGGATAATTTTGATTTGTTGGTTAGTTTTGCCTGTGCTATTACTGTTCCGACAGTCACATAAGAAACAGCAAGCGTTACGATACCAAGAGTCAATAATTTAGCTTTGTTATTCATTTTCTGCAAATAAAGATGGGTAGATATTTATATACAATATTGCGATTGAACTCATATTTAGTGCTTTTTTGAGAAAATTGCTATAAATTATATATATACTTACGAAAAATTGCTTAGTTTAAATATATACTTAAACACCATAGACTATGCTAGGAGAATTGGTCGAAGTCGTAACAAAGCTGTTTGAATTTAGCGATCGCTTGAGCCAAACAGAAGATAGAAAGCGCCAAAAAATAGAAGATTATTTTTCTAGGATTGAGCAGTGTCTTCGTGATAGTGCGGAGCAACTTAATAAAGGTCAAGTACCCCACGACAAGTGGGCAGAACTTCAGGTCTATGCAGAGAAATTGCCCAAAATCATTATTGATGAAATAGGTGAAGAAAAAGCTAACGAGCTATCTCGTCTACTATCTCGTCTACTAAAGATAACTGCAAGCAATACACCAGCAAACAAAAGCTATATCGAATCTATAGAAATTGCTGCTGGCACATTTAAAGGACTGGTAGTTACACTTAGTACAGGACATCGACCACCAGATGCCATACCAGCACAACTTCAAAAACGACTAATATTCAGTCGCAGACAGATATTCGGGGCATCTTTGTTTATGGGTGGCACATCACTGGCAGTAACTGCTGGTTGGTTAGCGAATCAGCATATACATATGCCACCTGTTAAGTGGAAAATGGTTAGCTTTTTGAGCGGAAATACCAAAAATCTTATTCTTTCTAGAGCTCCAAAAATGATCAGCGATCGCCTTAAAAAAATGACAGATGATCGTTTTATTATTGATCTAGATCCAACCGCACAAATCCAAACAGAGGAAATATTAAAAAAGGTTAGTGATGGAGCGATCCAGTGTGGCTATAGTGGCATCTATTATAACGATGAAAGATACAAAGTTCTCTTTTTTGGTTGTGCAATTCCTTTTGGTCTAAGCCCTCAAGAACAAAGTGCTTGGCTCCTTTACAAACAAAAACCTGACCATGAGCTAACTTTTGTACAGAAAATATACTCGGAAAAACTAAACTTAAACGTGATTCCCTTTCCTGTAGCTGCTACAGGGGGACAAATGGGAGGATGGTTTAAAGAGGAGGTTAGAGATTTCAGAAGATTAACTATGCGTATTCCCGGATTGGGAGGAGAAGTTTTAAGAAAATATTTTGAGTTCACGATAGATAAAGAGTTACCTGGTGGAGCGATTTCGATTGATAAAATAGCAGACGAACTTGACAAAGGAACAATACAAGCTGCTGAGTGGGTTGGCCCATATGATGATTTTCAATTAGGATTACACAAAGTAGCAAAATACTATTACTACCCAGGTTGGTGGGAACCAAGTACAACATTTGATATGCTGGTTAATAAAACTGCTTGGGAAAACTTGCCATCTATCTACCAAGAAATATTTAAGGCTGCTTGCCTTGAGACTTACACAAAAATATTAGCTGAGTACGATACGAAGAATAGTAAAAAACTTCAAGAACTACGCGAATTAGAAAAGTCAGGAAGGATTAAGTTAGTACGTTTCAGTGATCAGATCCTCCGAGAAGCTCAAGGCAAAACAGATGAGTTATTAAAACTTTACTCATCAAATACAATATTTAAAGAAGTTTATGACGAGTGGAACAGCTTTAAAAATAAGATCAGAAAATGGTCTGATCTAAATAAAATCTAGGAGACTATACAATTAGCCAAAATAAAAATGGGCATGGTTTGCTCACCATACCCATTTTAAGAAGTTTATATCAACTACTACAGTTGTGGTACGTACTCCTGCTTCTCAGGTACATCAGCGTACTCAGCGACAATTTGGCGAAATTCCTCGCCGTCAATGGTTTCTTTTTCGATAAGCAGATCGACTAAGCGATCGGTGACACTGCGATGGTCACGCATAATCTTCTTAGCGTTTTCGTAGCATTCTTCCACGATCGCTCGCACTTGTCCATCAATGCGGGAAGCGATAGATTCAGAATACTCAGATCGGGTTGTCCAGTCACGACCCAAAAATACTTCTCCCTGTTGACTTTCCAAGGAAAGTGGGCCTAAGTTTGACATCCCAAACCGTGTTACCATCTGCCGCGCCATTCCCGATAACTGCTGTAAATCTCCACCAGCACCAGTTGTAACTTCTGCACGACCAAAAATTACCTCTTCAGCAGCACGACCACCCAAAGCACCGGTAATCCTGGCTCTCAACTGGGAACGAGAAATTAATCCCTGTTCTTCGTTGGGAGTAAACCAAGTTAAACCCTGTGCTTGTCCTCGTGGAATCAAGGTGACTTTCTGCACTGGGTCATGGTCTTTTAACAAAGTCCCAACTAAGGCGTGTCCAATTTCGTGGTAAGCAATTAAGCGCTTGCTCTTGCTGTCCACCAAAGGAGTACCTTCCATCCCAGCGACTACCCGATCTACCGCATCATCAATTTCGCCGAGGGTGATAGCTTCTTTGCGTCTTCTAGCAGTCAGAATTGCCGCTTCGTTGAGTAAGTTAGCCAAATCAGCACCAGTGAATCCAGGAGTGCGGCGAGCGATCGCATCCAAAGATACGCTAGGATCTAGTTTCTTGTTGCGCGCATGGACTTGCAAGATTTCCAAACGCCCTTTGATATCGGGTGGATCGACTGTTACTTGGCGGTCAAAGCGTCCGGGACGCAACAAGGCTGAATCTAGTACGTCGGGACGGTTGGTAGCAGCAATAATAATGATGCCTGTATTACCTTCAAACCCGTCCATTTCGGTGAGCAATTGGTTGAGGGTTTGTTCTCTCTCATCGTTACCGCCACCGATACCAGCCCCCCGTTGTCGTCCAACAGCGTCGATTTCATCAATGAAGATGATACAAGGGGCGTTGTCTTTGGCTTTCTTGAACAAATCGCGGACGCGGGATGCACCCACACCAACGAACATTTCCACGAATTCCGAACCGGAAATACTGAAGAAAGGTACACCTGCTTCCCCAGCGATCGCTTTTGCTAGTAGAGTTTTACCAGTTCCAGGAGGCCCAACTAATAGGACTCCCTTAGGAATGCGTGCGCCTACAGCAGTAAATTTTTCTGGCTGTTTGAGGAAGGTGACGACTTCTTGCAGTTCTTCTTTAGCTTCTTCGATGCCGGCTACATCGTCAAATTTGACCCCAGTTTTTGCCTCCATTTGGAAACGCGCTTTGGATTTGCCGAAGTTCATTGCTTGACCTGGACCACCAGGGAGGCTGCTAGAACGCCGGAACAAAAAGAACAGCCCGGTAATCAATAAAACTGGAAACACGAGATTGCCCAACAATCCCCAAATTGCGCCATCATTCCGCATGGGGTGAGCATCAAAACTAATTGCTTTTTCTTTGAGCTTGGTAATTAACTCAGGGGCGTTAACAGGAAGATCCACCCGCCACCTTTGGATGCGATTTTCGATGTCTTGATCGCGGGCTTCTACAATTGCTGTCCTACCGCCTTCATATAGATCGACACTGGTGACGCGATCAGCATCCAAGTATTCTAGAAAGCGACCATAGGTCATGCGCGTATTGGCTGCATTCTTACTCATGTCAGCAGGAGCGCTTGTAAAAGCCCCTTGCCAGAAGAAAAAGCCAATTACCAAAGCCGGCAATGTCCAGAGTGCCAGGACTTTCCAGGAGAATTTCATGTTAATTTGCCTCTATATGCCTATACAACTCATCAGCATTAGCAACCGAATGTTTATCACTCTGTCACTTTAAGCTGTTAAACGGATACTTATAAATCCATTTTGTTTAATTTGATCTCTTATATACACTGCCATAGAGCGACCAGCGTATTATGACAGTGCATATAATAATCTTAATCAAAGTTAACTTAATTTTAATACACCTTGGATTAACAAAGAGAGAATTTGTAGAGAGCCATGAGAGAAGTTGGTTATTTAAGCAGCAGCTTGGCGTATAGTTTGAAACACGACAGAGTAAACTACTTACGATTTTCCCTAGTGAGCGAGGTGATTTTAAAACTCTCCCCTCTTTTACCTAGATCGGAGAGAAGGCTCCCGCCATAATCTGTGATTTGGCGGCGAGATGAATCGAGGACAAAAAACTCAATATTCCGTGACCATGACTGACTGAAAGTCAGTAAACTCGGTGAATAGTTGAGTTTTTTGCAATTTCTGTGTTATAACTTACGTTAGTATATCTGACGTAAATATGCTGGTATTTGAAGCAAAACTTGATGGACAAGACTCGCAGTATCAATTGCTTGATGAAGCAATTAGAACTGCACGTTTCGTTCGCAATGCTTGCCTCAGATACTGGATGGATAACAGAGGTATTGGCAGGTATGAGCTTTCTGCCTACTGCGCGACTCTTGCTCAGCAATTTGAATGGGCAAGAAAGCTCAACTCGATGGCTCGTCAAGCCAGCGCTGAAAGAGCGTGGTCTGCTATTGCTCGGTTTTTTGACAATTGCAAGAAGGGCAAGCCTCAGAAGTTGGGCTATCCACGTTTCAAAAAGGAACAAACTCATGGTTCTGTAGAGTACAAAACCAGTGGCTACAAATTGTCCGAAGACCGTAGAAGCATCACGTTTTCTGATGGATTCAAGGCAGGAACCTTTAAACTTTGGGGAACTCGTGACCTGCACTTTTATCAACTCAAACAGTTTAAGAGAGTGCGGGTTGTGCGTCGTGCAGACGGCTATTATTGCCAATTTTGCATTGACCAAGAGCGAGTAGAAAGGCGTGAACCAACGGGTAAAACCATTGGTATTGACGTAGGATTGAACCATTTCTACACCGATAGTAATGGGGAGACAGTTGCCAATCCAAGACATCTTCGTAAGAGCGAGAAGTCTTTGAAACGGATGCAACGCCGGATGTCCAAGACAAAAAAGGGTTCTCAAAATAGAGTTAAGTTTAGAAACAAGCTTGCACGTAAGTACCTCAAAGTAAGTCGCCAGCGTAAAGACTTTGCTGTAAAAACAGCAAGGTGCGTGGTGAGGTTTAACGACCTCGTGGCATACGAAGATTTGATGGTGCGGAACATGGTCAAAAATCATCGCTTGGCTAAATCTATTAGTGATGTGTCGTGGTCGCTGTTCCGTGAATGGGTTGAGTATTTTGGCAAAGTGTTTGGCGTGGTGACTATTGCTGTGCCACCTCACTACACCAGCCAAAATTGCTCTAACTGTGGTCAAACTGTTAAGAAAACTCTTAGTACTAGAACCCATTCTTGTCCTCATTGTGGGCTGACCCTTGACCGTGACTGGAATGCAGCGCGTAACATACTAGAAAAAGCATTAAGGAGACAGTCGCTTGCGGGGGTTCCCCCCGTTGTGCGAACTGTCGTTACGGCGGGTCACGTCGGAACTAACGCCTCTGGAGAGACTGATCAATACTTGAGTGGGGAAACTCCTTCAAGCAAATCAACTCGTGGAAAGAGGAAGCCCAAAGAGTGATCTTTGGAATCCCCCACTGCATTCGGTACTCCGAATCAGTGGCGGGAGGATGTCAAATCAACTCCATCTCCCGTAACCCTTGGCGTAGTCTGTTCGCTTCTTCAGGATTATGCTTTTCATGAAGGGCGATCGCTTTTCTAAAAGCTGTTAAACTACCTTGATGATTGCCAACTTTGAGCAACACTACCCCTAAGTTTTGATAAGCTTCGGCATAGTTAGGGTTTAGCTCGATGGCATTTTGATAATATGCGATCGCATCTGTAAATAAACCCAAAGCCTTAAATATCATCGCCAAATTGTAATGTCCAATCATAAAACTAGGGTCAATTTTCAAAGTTGCGGCATAAGCAGTTTTCGCACCATTGAAATCTCCGGCTGCTTTGAGTAAGTTACCCAAGTTGTTGTACGCTCCTAATTTGAGCATAGGATAAATTGGCAATTTGATCGCAGCTTGATAGTGCAAAATAGCTTGTGGAGAATTTTTCAACCGACTGTAAGCAATTCCTAAATGGTAGTTGAGTTCATACAAAATATCGTAATTTTCCTCGCCGCCTGTGCGACTTCCACTCATCTGGTGTAATCCTCGTCTGAGTAACTCCATACCTGGGGTAATTTTCCCAGTTTCCACATACAATGCTCCCAACTTACTGCAAACATAGGGATCATTAGGATGAGTAGCCATAAATCCTTCCATCGCGGCTGCGGCTTTGGCATATTTATTGTTTTGAGCGATCGCACTTTTTTGATATCCTGTGTGTAAGATTGCCACTCCTGGCAAATAACCTACCTGCCAATGGGGTTCTTTAGTTAAAATTGCTGACACACTATCATCCACTAAGGCATGGTAAGGACGCTCAAAGCGAATATCTGGATGATTACGGAATAGTCTCGAAACTAGGGAATAAGGAGATTGTTCTGCACCGACTTCGTGGCGCACGAGATTGATTAGCAAGTATTCATCTCTAGCGATCGCTCCTCGCAACTGCGGTACAATTGCTGGTGTCAAAGTTTCATCAGCATCCAATACCAAAATCCAATCACCAGTCACATATTTTAAAGCTGCATTGCGGGCAGCGCTGAAGTCATTACACCATTTAAAATGATGGACTTTAGCACCCAGTTGTTGGGCAATATCGGGAGTACGATCAATTGAGCCTGTATCCAAAACTACCATTTCATCCACTACTTTTCGGACACTGCTCAAGCATTTAGGCAGTGTTGCTGATTCGTTTTTCACAATCATACACAGACTCAAACTCATAAGCCAATCGTCATTTAATTTACTGTTTTAAAAATGGGGAGATGAGGGAGATAAAAATGTAACATCCTAGCTCCTGTACCAAGCGATCGCCATAATCCCCGATTTTAGTAAGCTTGGTCATAGTAGGGCTAAAATAATATCATCAACATTCCCATGTTTAAATATAATATTTTTAACTAAATATTAACAATTTTTAATGCTTGTTTAACCAAAATAAACATTATAAAAATAATCATATATACAATGAAAGATTCATTTGGAAAAACAGTAAAATTACTTCAGCAAAAGCTCAAAGAATACTTGCGATCGATTAACCATTGGTTTGTCAGTACACCAGAAAGGGCATTGTTAGAAGCTCACCAAGCAGCTCAAAGAATTAAAAACATTGAGATAGAACATTTTGACAGCAAAAAAATATCTTCAGAATCAGTAAAATATACTGAAAATGTAATGTCTTTCTGGCAAGGATACCTTGATAAAAATTTAACTATTATCAAAATCAGGCTTACGGAATTCCATCTGAGTCGCCCAATAGTCAATATCTCTAATTCTGTTTTGTTAGAAAAGTTAAAAGTTATTGATGAAATTGTAGAAAAGTATGCCATCAAAAACGAACTATTTAAGAGCAACGAATTAGTATCAACTTCTCACCCCCTACAAATTAGCCTAAGCAAAATTAGCAAACAGCCAGACTCATCTAAGATCAACGATATTAACGCTACATCTCCAAAAATTGGGCTTTTTCCGAGTTCTATTGGTAGAACAGTTAGTAAAATTAAAGCAGATTTTGCCCCACGGGCAGAAGAAGAGTTTATCAGAAAACACCGAATTTCTATAAATAGGACAAGAACTTCGGTAAGATTTTTAATAACTCTAATTGTTGTACCACTTTTAACTCAGTATTTATCTAAAGAATTTTTAGTAACTTCTATAATAGGAAAGGTTAGAGGAGACAGTAACACTCAAATTTTCATCAATTATGACATGGAAAAAGAAGCTCTCCATGAATTACATAATTTTGAGCAGAAAATGAGATTTGAGTATCTACTCAATCAAGCGCCATCACTTTCTTCAGAAGTAACAAAAGAAAAAATCAAAGATAAAGCAATTGAGATAGCTAATGACTTTCGTGTAAAAAGTGATAGTGCTATTAGTAATGTATTTGCAGATTTGATATCACTAATTTCTTTTAGTGTAGTCATTGCTATCAGCAAAAGAGAAATTGTGATTATGAAATCTTTTATAGATAATATTGTCTATGGTCTTAGCGATAGTGCTAAGGCTTTTTTAATTATTCTGTTTACAGATATATTCGTAGGATTCCACTCACCACATGGATGGGAGATCATTCTAGAAAAATTTGCAGAACATTTAGGTGTAGCAGCCAGTACAAACGTAATCTTTTTATTTATTGCGACATTTCCTGTAATTTTAGACACTATCTTTAAATACTGGATATTCCGCTATCTCAGTCGCTTATCTCCGTCAGCATTAGCTACATTAAAAGAGATGGACGAGTAATATTTTGAATTTTGCAAAGCAATGGTAGGCTATGTATATCCTAGTTGTTTAGAGGCGTGCTATGGATTTTGAAAGCAAAGCCAATGCCCCAACTGCTATAGACAACATAGAGTTTGCGGGAGCAACCACTACCCGTAAGCCACTGGAATTGCTGCGAAATATTGAGGCTTTGCTACGCCGCCCAACCGTAGCAACACTGTCACCGATTTTGCCACCCAAGTTGAGCAATAAATTCCAAGCAACCTCATCCTTAGCAGATGACTTCTTCAAAGAACTGGCAGAAATTGACCTAGATAATATTAGTGATTTTGAACTGCGACCTATACGAATTTGTATTGGTTTAAGCTTTGTTGGTTTTGGGGCACTCATGATATTGGTGCTGCTGTTGTATTTAAATACGTTGCATCCACAACTCACTACCGTTGAACAGATTCGGCAATATTGGTATCAATATGTTTTGTTTGTGAGTTTGGGTGTCACCGGGATGTTTCTTTTGGGTCGTGAAGCGATGCGTCCTATCAGAAAGCGGCGAAAGTGAAAAGTGGCAAGTATTGAGTTACAGCGCCGAAAAAATGCTCCGCCACAATTCAAACTAGCAATGTAAATTCTATTCTCCCTCTGCCTTGAATTAAAGTTCAAGTCTGTCTCTCTCCAAGTTGGAGAGGGAAGGTTTTGCGTAGTAAAACCAGAGAGAGGTTTTTTGATTCAGTTAATTAGACAGACACTATCTGAAACGTCGAATTCACGTTATGTTACAATTGAATAGTTTATTTTACAAGCGATTGGATATGACAACAGAAATATTAAAATCTGTTGAACCTACCCTTTACGAAGAAGATTATTATTTATGGGTAGAAACAACACTTAAACAATTAGAAAAGAAAGATATTGATAATTTAGATTGGCAACATTTAGCCGAAGAAATTGAAGCTTTGGGAAGTGAACAAAGACGAAAAGTAGAAAGTTACCTGAAACAATTATTAATTCATCTTTTACTTTATCGTTATTGGGAAACTGAAAAAGAATATTGTCAACGAGGCTGGCAAATAGAAATAACTAATTTCCGTGATGAGCTAGAATTTTCTTTTCGTTCAAAAACACTTTATAACTATTTTCTCAACTGCTTAGAGGCAGTTTATATTAAAGCCAGAAGACAAGCAATTCAAAAAACAGGTTTACCATGTGAGATTTTTCCAGAAAAATGCCCTTTTACTCCTGAAGATATTTTCAATAGTGAGTACTTTCCAGATTGAAGAAGAATTCAGGAGTCAGATTAACAATTCGCAATTCGCAATTAAAGACATTTTCAGACGGGGATTTAAACCCCGATGGTTACTGATCTTGTCGAAGTACTGAAACTGGGGCTACCTGTAGAGTTAGGGGTCTTAAACCCTTTTATTTACGATCAAATGGACGCTCATCCCAACGCAAATTTGAGCTTTCCCCTCTTAAGTTGACACCTATAAGCAATACTGTACCCCAAAAGAATGAGTCTATTTACCCGAAAATAGCTGTAAAATCAGTTTGCTGGGCTACTTAACTAAATTGCAATTCTGGAGTTTTGTGACTCTGTGTTTACTCAGTTACCGACTATCAACGTCCTGAAACAGCCCACCAGTTCTGCTTGGGTTAAACAAGCGATGCCTGCGGCGGGCTACGCCTACGCTAACTTAGACATTATCTTACTTGACCACTCGCACTGTGAACGCAAAGCAGCAGGTGTGGCCTTGAATATGATGTTTCGCTACCCTTCTAATACTAAAATGGTGCGGGAGCTAACTGCGATCGCCCGCGAAGAACTAGAACACTTTGAGCTAGTTAACCAATGGTTAGAACGCTGGAATATTCCCCTGGCTCCCTTACCACCACCTCCCTATGGCGTGGGTTTAAGAGCTACTGTCCGCCCTAAAGAACCTGAGCGATTTTTGGATTCCTTACTAGTCACTGGCTTAATTGAAGCTCGCTCTCATGAACGTCTGGGATTATTAGCTGCTCACTGTCCAGATCCAGAATTAGCAAAATTTTATCGTGGATTAATGGCATCCGAAGCGCGCCACTACGGTATATATTGGGTTTTAGCTGCTACTTACTTCGACAAAGAAATTGTCATGCAACGGCTTGATGAATTGGCAATTGTCGAAAGTGAGTTGCTGGCGACTTTACACCCAGAACCTAGAATTCACAGTTAGTAGACTAAGGCAACAGATATGAAGCTTCAGCTAACACACCTGAGACTGCTTGTCTCCAACTACAAAGATTCTTTTCTGTTCTACCGGGATCAGCTAAAATTTGATGTCGATTGGGGCGATGAAAATAGCGGATATGCTGAGTTTAATACTGGATATCTCAAGCTGGGTTTGTTCACAATGGAATTAATGGCCCAAGTAGTCCCAAGTGTCGAACAGCCTTCATACATTGCCAATCGAGACAAAATTGTTTTGATTTTTGCAGTCGATAACGTAGATGAAGTTTATGAGCAAGTCAAAGGTCATAATGCGATCGTTGTGACTCCACCACAAGATCGTCCAGATTGGGGAATCCGCACAGCTCATTTTCGCGATCCTGATGGTAATCTAATCGAAATCTACAACAATCTCGGAATTGTCAGTTAAAAGCTTGCTGCCAGCAACTATCCAAATCACTAGAATAGAGGACATATTTGCAATATGTCCCCTACAAATATTAAACAGTTCTAACCTTCCAAATCCTTTGGTTATTAGAGCTAAAATAATATCAATTAGAGTTCTAATCAAGCTAGCTTCGACTATTCAGGCTTACTGTCTCATGTAGACGCTGGCTTTTTCTTGAGAACTCTACTTAACAAACCAACTACCAACAATCCAGAAATTGCACCAGGTTCAGGAATAGCAGTTGCCGTCAACTGACCCCCAAGATCCAACCTACAGTCTGGGAATGTATCGCATACTTCTGGTGAAAGGTCATCCTTCAAAAATATCTTAGCCGTTGGCAATCCTTGATCGGCATTTAAATAAGTATAAAAATCTAACCCTTCTACATCTGTTGCAAAGTCAATTCCCAAATCAAAACCATTGGATGTGTCAAAGTTGTCTGTTTGTAAAACAGTCTTTGTGACTGTATCAAAGTTGAAATTAAAAGTACTATCAGTTTGGGGAAAATCGTAGTTGAAATTTTGCAACACAGTTCCTTGTGGATCGAAGAAAGAAATAGCAAAATCAGTCAACTGATCCTTTGTGACAATGCTTCCCTCTAAACTATCGTCATAGCCGAACTGCCCTTTAGCTGAATAACCTTTATCTCCTAGCCAATTAAGCTCAAAAGAAGCAGCATCAGCGCTGGGAACATGAATTAAAGTAGCCATAGAGCTGAAAGCGGCAACAGCTACAGTAGCTTTGATTTTGTTACAGATGCTTTTCATTTTCTTAATAACAGAAATAGATTCTGATGTAGTTGTAGTTGTCAATAAAGTTTTATCAGTATTGTAATACCATTTCTTTGTGATAATGCGCCAAGCTCTACTTTGTCAGAAAGCTTACACTATACATAAAATGAGACTTTTCGATTGGCACATCTTCATATTAAATTGGTTGAATAAATACTGATATTTCTTCAAAAGGTGAGAGCTAGAAAGTGAATTTATTTGCCTAATTAGGCACAACAAAAGGAAATGTAGCTTAGATTCATATACTTAGCTCCTCCTTTTGCTAGATGCCTTACACTCTAGGCATTACGATAACAATTGCCCTTGTTTGACTTGATTAAAGTCTAAAACACCTTTGGGCAGATTGTATCATTAGATTTGATCTAAATCCTTACAGTTTATGATTATTTTTTTTCAGAATAGTAAGGAAATCTGATATTTTTTTTAGAAAGATTATATTTTATTTAAACAAATTTTTAACTTTTCTTAACCATGATTTGTTTTAATACCACATAATCATCAATTAATAATAGAGATCAGTAAAACTAATAATCTTAAATTAAATTAAGCATTACCTAAATTTAATCAAAATAGAATATCTTTTTATCAGTATTTGACGTAACAAAAACATTTTCATGACAGTATCAAGACGTAAATTCTTTGCGATCGCAGGTACAACTGCTGCTGGCACTCTGCTAGCGTCTCCTTTTGAAGGTCTTCTTGCCAGACAAGCTCATGGCAAAACTCTATTTGGTGGAGGTTACGGGGCGCTTGTACCAGATCCCAATGGTTTGTTAGATTTACCAGCAGGATTTCAGTATCGGACTTTCTCTTTAACAGGCGAACTGATGAACGATGGCACTTTAGTGCCGGGTGGTCATGATGGGATGGCAGCTTTCCCAGGTCCCAGAAATACAGTAATTTTAGTTCGCAACCACGAACTTAGCCCTAATTCAGAAACAAAAGCTGTTGGACCAAAACCCTACGATCCACTTTGCAAAGGTGGTACGACAAACTTGGTTGTTAGACCCGATCGCAAACTAATCAAACACTTTACTACCCTAACTGGAACCTATCGTAACTGTGCAGGTGGACTAACTCCGTGGGGTTCATGGATTACCTGTGAAGAAAACACCTCCACTGTGGCTACAAATAACCCAGAAGATCCCGCCAATAATGTTTCAACTTCCCACGGTTATAATTTTGAGGTTCCAGCTAGCGCCACTACTGTTGTGAAGCCTGAGCCTCTAATAGCTATGGGAAGATTTAACCATGAAGCTGTTGCCGTAGACCCCAAAACTGGAATTATCTATCAGACAGAAGACCGAGGAGATAGCCTCTTCTACCGTTTTATTCCGAAAGTGCCTGGGAAGTTAAAAGAAGGAGGCACTCTTCAAGCTTTAAAAATCAAAGATATCTATCAAGCACAAACAGGTGTTGGTTTCCCCAAGCGGAAGCCCATGAAAGTCGAGTGGGTGACGATTGATGATGTCAATCCATCTGAAGATACTGTAAGAGTAGAAGGTTTCGCAAAAGGTGCAGCCCAGTTTGTTCGTGGCGAAGGTATCTGGTATGGCAAGGGTGAATTTTACTTTTGCTGTACAAGTGGTGGTGCTTTAGAGCTTGGTCAAGTCTGGCGCTACATTCCTGGTAAAGAGACAATTGAACTGTTTGTCGAGTCTACATGTGTTGAAGAACTGGATAGTCCTGATAATATTGTTGTCTCACCTTATGGCGATCTCATCCTTTGTGAAGATGGAGATGACCAGCAGTTCTTAGTAGGTGTTACTCCCAAGGGTGAACTCTATCAATTCGCCCGTAATGCTCTCAATGAAAACGAGTTTGCTGGTGCTTGCTTCTCACCTGATGCTAAGACTTTGTTTGTCAACATCCAAACTCCTGGGATTACTTTCGCAATCTGGGGACCTTGGCGCAACTCATAGAGATTGATATCAAGTAGTAAGATAACGCTGCTACATCGTTCATGTCATGACTTAAAATAATTTAAAAAATATAATCAACGGCAGAGGGTAAGGCAAGCGATATTTGCCTTACCCCTTTTTGTTTTTTATCTGCCCTTTGCCTTTCTTCGGTCAAAGAACTAAAAGCGGATTCCTGGCAAGAATACACCTAACTCTGCGTTGATGATGTAAATGTGGAGCCAATTTATTTGTTAAAGATGACTTTTTTCAACGCTAGCAGAATTCACGCATTGAGAGTACTGCTTGAAATCGACTCTGCCATAAAAGCTATTTGCTGGGTAAATTGGGATATAGATGCGGAAAATTTTTTGTGTAAACTTGACCAGCAAATGGTAATGAAAAACTATTATCAAGATTTTTTAATTCGTGATTGGGTGGAAAGCGATCGCATTAGAGCCGCCGAGGTCATCAGTTATGTACTATCAGAATACGGTCTGGGTTGGGAACCCAACGGTGCTGACCGAGATGTGCTACGAGTAGAAGAATGTTATTTAGCCACTGGAGGAGAGTTTTGGGTAATTGAACACCAAAGCCAGTTAGTGGGTACTGGAGCATACTACCCCATACAGCGTGGAGAAAAAGCAGTAGAAATCCGCAAAATGTATCTTTTGCCTAGCATTAGGGGTTTAGGACTGGGTAAATATTTGTTACAACAGCTAGAAGCAGCGATCGCAAAACGTGGTTTTGAGCAAATTTGGATTGAAACTGCTAGCGCTTTGGTGGAAGCAGTCAAGCTGTACGAAAGCAACGGCTACACTCCAGCAACGGTAGGTATTGAAACAACACGCTGCGATCGCGTGTATGTTAAGTCATTAATCATTGGTCATTAGTCATTAGTCATTAGTCATTGGTCATTGGTCATTGGTCATTAGTCATTGGTCATTAGTCATTGGTCATTGGTCATTGGTCATTAGTCATTGGTCATTAGTCATTGGTCATTGGTCATTGGTCATTGGTCATTGGTCATTGGTCATTGGTCATTGGTCATTTATTATTTGCACAAAGGACAAAGGACAATTCTAAATGCAAATTTGGACTAAAAATCTCACAGGCTTACTCAATCTTTTTCTCCAATCCCATTGCCCACTGTGCCAACGTGCAACTTCCCAAGAATTCTGTCAGAACTGCACCAGACAACTGCAAAAATGTCAACGTAAAGACCCTCTTTCTCTATGGCAAGAGCCAATACCCGTGTTTGGCTGGGGGGAGTATGGTGGCCCGGTTAAACGGGCGATCGCAGCGATGAAATACGAAAATCAACCCCAAATCGCTCGTCCTTTGGGTCAATGGTTAGGAGAAGCATGGTTGTTAAATTCACCGAGTCGAGATAGCCAACCTGTAGTAGTTCCGATTCCAATGCACCCTAGCAAGCAAAAACAACGTAAATACAATCAGGCCGCACTGATAGCACAAAGCTTCTGCGAAATAACTGGATTAAAATTGAAACTAAACGGTTTAGCAAGAGTGCGAGAAACTGAAGCGCAATTTGGTTTATCGGTATCTAAACGAGAAAAAAACTTGGCTGAAGCTTTTGCTGTTGGGCAAGAATTTCGCGATCGTCCCCCAAATGTGCAAGTGCTGTTAGTAGACGACATTTATACTACTGGTGCTACTGCCAGGTCTGCTGTGCAAACACTTCGTCAGCATGGAATTGAGGTCTTAGGATTAGTAGCTGTAGCCACTGCCGTCAAAGACGGATAAATCAAGAGTTAATGAATGGGCAAGCTTTGACAGATAATTGTATAAATTGACTAAATTACCCTATTTTTGTGGAAAAATTGCTTTAAATGTATGAATAAAGTTTTTGCGGCGGGTTTAAAACAACTCATCATCATTCCTTCCACGTTGCTAGTAATAGGCATCAGTACAAGTACAGGCTTTGCTCAAAATAAGTTGTATAGTCCAATCCCTTTATCTAACAGTACTGAATTTGGCGATAGTCTTTCAGACAAAGACATTCCCACAGGTCAAGGTGGGTTTGCCCGTGATTACACAGTGAAGTTGGAAAAGGGCGATAATTTAGCAGTTGACCTGTCATCTGAAAACTTTGACAGCATCATCACACTACTAGCACCTGATGGATCGACTCTGGCAGAAAATGATGATGGCCCTGATGGTAGTAGCAATTCCCTACTATTTACCCGCATTGTCGAGACAGGAACCTATGTTATTCGTGTCCGATCTTTCGGGGAAACTGGGGTTGGGGCTTTTAAACTCAAAGTGACAAAGCTGCAACCGATTAAGTGAGTGCTGAGTAAAGAGTGCTGAGTAAAGAGTAGGGGAGTGAGAATAACTCCTGACTCCTCACGCTAACTTCCTACAACGGTCAATACACAGAGAAATAGGGCTTCAGTCCACTCAACGACTGCACCGTAAGTATCTCCAGTGTGTCCGCCTAATTTGTGGTTGAACCACGCACCAGTTAGAGTGGCGATCGCACTTCCAGCAAATATCATTGCCAGTGCGAGATATAGTTGCTGTTTATCTATTAGCAAAAGTAAACCACTTAAACCAAACATCAACAACAATCCCGGTAATAAATCTTTATAAGAACGAATGGCTTGTTTGTGAAATGCACCTTTGCCGGTTGGTTTTAGATAAGGATATCGCGCGATCGCTAGTTGTTGTCCCCAGCGTCCCCAGCCACAAGCAGCCATTAGCAACAACCAACGGTTTTCTGATATATCAGTCAACGCAGTTATTTTCAGTAGCACTAAGGCGATCGCTGCCATTGCCCCAAAAGCGCCTGTAGCACTATCTGTCATCACCTCTAGCCGCCGATCTGGATCGCCCACTGCCAAACCATCGGCTGTGTCCATTACCCCATCTAGGTGCAGTCCTCCAGTAATTGCGATCCAAATACTCACTACCAAAGCACTACGAGTTAACACGGGCATACCCATATAATCCATCCCCGTATCCAATAACCCTAAAATTCCCCCAATTATCAATCCTACAACCGAAGCAAGACGTGCCACTCTCTGAAAGTCTAAACCGTGCAAATACGGTAGTGGAATACTAGTGTAAAATATAATACTAGCCGCCAGATTTAACAGCAGCTTTTTCCACCACTGTTGCTGTTTCGTCATCTGAATTACATTAAATTTGGTAAATTGCTGGATAATAGTTCTAATTCCGGTACAACCTAGATGAGCGGACTTTAAAGCTTTAGATAAGATTTACTTCATATTAGAAATTCTCACTGAAAACTTTGTTATGCTGAGTCTAAGTGGTCAAATTAATATATTTGAGTATTTTTTATACAAAGCCATGTGATTTAGAAAATTACAATTTCATCAGCGATCAAAACTTGGGTTTTGCATTCCTTAAATAAAAACTTACTTCAGATTATTAGACAATCGCCCTACAAAATTGATATTTTTTAGATGTAGGGAGTCACCAAGCTGTTAAATTGACTTTCTAGCAGTGTTGTAACTCTCCGTAGCTCTAATCCTATTTCTCTATGAGTCATCATCTACCCGACACCAGGATACCAGCTCCGTGCATTATTAACACGGGCATCATTGTGAATAAGCTCGATATACGGCGATTGCTAACAGATTTAGGTCGAGTCCACTACATCTATACCCAAGAAGATAAGGTACTGAGTGAGGGTGAAGGGGATGTGATGGAAGTTTTTGCCAATCCGCAAAGGTCTACCTTAGTGGCTAACCACGCGCTATATCTGAATGTTTCTAGTTTTGATTACTTGGAACTAAAACAGTCGTCACAACAAGAAACCTACTTCGATTTGATGCAAGATGGGGTTTGTCTGCGGTTGATTCCCCGCTCAACCCCTTTACAAGAGCGACGGGAGCGAAACTTTAATGTGAGTGCCATAGAAGCGATGATGGAGCAGGTACTCTCAGCCAGATGGGACGCAGAAATTGACGATGACTGTTCTGATTCTTTTTAAATAACAATTATTCCAGTATATACTCGTAAAGTTGGTAACTAGGTTAGTAGTGAGTGCTTAAGTGTTCACTAAAACTCAATGACAAGTTTTTATGTTTTTCCATAATTTAGCCAAATAATATTAATTTTGCTATAGCGGTTCCCATTCAGATGCGGTACAACGTTATATCCCAAGGTGTAGGGGCACGGCATGCCGTGCCCCTACGGGTGTACCTCACGTAAACGAGAACTGCTGTAATACCATTTGGTTTTATGGCTGCTAATTATGGATTTCTGAAACTCTTTATGGATTAGCGTTTCACAATCTAAAATCGTTCGACTGAACGCTCACGACAAGTCTAAAATCCAAAATGGTATGAGTGCGAATTTTTCCTTTGAGTGTCTTGCTTGCTGTAGTCAGACAAAAGCTAGAGCCGGAGTGTTTTTCACCCCTCACGGTGTTGTCGAAACCCCCAGATTTATGCCAGTCGGAACGCTGGCAAATGTCAAAACTGTCACCCCAGCCCAGCTACGAGATACTGGGGCGCAAATGGTCTTATCCAATACTTATCATCTTCACCTACAACCAGGAGAAGCGATCGTGGCTGGAGGTGGTGGGTTGCACAAATTTATGGGGTGGAACGGGCCGATGCTCACAGATTCGGGTGGGTTTCAGGTGTTCAGCTTAAGCGAGATGCGAAAAATTACTGAAGAAGGCGTAACTTTTAGGTCGCCCCATGATGGACAAATTATTAATTTAACACCGGAGCGTTCCATTGAAATTCAAAATATTTTAGGGGCAGATGTAATCATGGCGTTTGATGAGTGTCCGCCCTACCCAGCGACTCGCCAAGAGGTTGAAACTGCCACGGAGCGCACTTATCGTTGGTTAGAACGCTGCATAATGGCTCATAAAAGCAGTGAGCAAGCGTTGTTTGGGATTGTGCAAGGGGGCGTGTATTTAGATTTGCGTTGCCGTGCGGCTGAGGCTTTAGCTAAGTTGGATTTGCCTGGATATGCCATTGGTGGCGTGAGTGTGGGAGAACCGCCAGAATTGATGGCTGAGATTGTAAAAGTGACGGCACCGCTTCTACCCCCCGAAAAGCCGCGTTACTTGATGGGTGTGGGTACTTATCGGGAAATGGCGATCGCCATCGCATCTGGTATAGATTTATTTGATTGCGTAATTCCTACACGTTGGGCTAGACATGGGACGGCAATAGTTCGGGGCGATCGCTGGAATTTAAAAAATGCTAAGTTTCGTGAAGATTTTGCACCATTAGATGAAACTTGTCCTTGCTACACTTGTCAAAATTTTAGCCGTGCTTATGTATCTCATTTAGTGCGATCGCAAGAAATTTTGGCTTATACCTTGTTGAGCATTCACAACATTACTGAACTAATTGGGTTTACACAAAAAATTAGAGAAGCAATATTAAGCGATCGCTTCACCACAGAATTTGGTCACTGGCTCAACGAAGAAAGGAAAAATGGGGAGTGGGAGAACAGAGGATTAATGACAAATGACCAATGACAAATGACCAATGACCAAACCATGTTAAGATACTTCTCAATTATGAACGCTGTGTTAGATAGGTGGATTTAAACAAACATGGAAGCAGCACTTTTACTAGCAAAACTGCCTGAAGCTTACCAAATCTTTAACCCATTGGTGGATGTTCTCCCAGTTATTCCTCTATTCTTCTTGTTGCTTGCTTTCGTTTGGCAAGCAGCCGTAGGATTTAGGTAAGTTAATCTATTTTTCAATTTATAGGACAGGTGTCATACCTGTTCTATTTTTTTGTGCCCTCATCTTTGATAAAATTAATATTTATTAATATTTTGTAATGAATTAATATAATAAGTAAGATGTGAATCAAGCCATGTCAATATGAAGCCTTGAAAGTCAAGAAGGAATCAGCTATGGGTAATATCAAATTTGTTAAAGAAAATAAAGAAATAGTAGTGGCAGATGGTGCCAATCTCCGGCTCAAGGCGATGCAAAATGGTATTGATATATATAAATTAATTGGCAAGATGACGAATTGCGGTGGTAATGGTCAATGTGGCACTTGCATTGTCGAGATAGTCGAAGGACTAGAAAATCTTTCCCCGCGCACAGATGTAGAAAACCGGAAATTCCAGAAAAAGCCGGAAAATTACCGCCTTGCCTGTCAAACTTTAGTGAATGGCTCAGTCAGTGTAGTCACAAAACCTTAATGTTTCAATTTGTATCTAGTAAGTAATCAAAATACTTGCCAAGATAGGGTTTTCTGATTTTGAATTTGTATAACTATGTCGTCGATGATGCTATCCTAATGTTGTTGACTGGAAATTTAGAGAGGCTTTCTTGCCATGCAAGTTAATGACCTGGGATTTGTAGCGACCATTTTGTTCGTGCTAGTTCCTACTGTGTTTTTACTAATTCTGTACATCCAAACTAATAGCCGCGAAGGTGGAAAAGATAGTTAAGAGTTTGTGTATCAAATAAAGAACCCCTACATTATTGGTATAGGGGTTCTTTATTTATCAAACGCTAACTCTATTTTGACTTTAAGCGATCGTCCGCGCCAACAATACTGGACAAGTGGCATTGACTCGAACATAGTCAGACAAAGAAGAGCCAATGAGTCGGTCTATATCAACAAAACTCTTAGCGATCGATGGACGACGATCTGGAGAACCGAGCAATAATAAATCTATATTCAACTCTTCTGCCAATCGACAAATTTCTTCACCGGGTTTTCCACTGCTGATATAAGAACGAGATTGGATGCCCTGTTTTTCGGCTTCTGCAACTGCGGCTGCTAAAACTGGATTTTTGTCGGAATTAACCTCGGTTATTTCCGATATTTTACCGCCCAAATTTGTAGTAATGCTTGCCAAAATTAATTGGCCGCCCTGAATATCTCGCAGTAAAAATAGCGCCAACTTCAAACAATTTTTTGCTGCATCAGAGTTGTCTAGTGCCACCATAATGCGCTTAATTTTTTTGACATAAATATCATCTTTTACCAGCAACATGGGGCGAGAAGATAGTTGGAAAACATACTGACTAACTGAGTTCGATAAAATCGATTGCAGCCGCTTCAGTCCTCGTGAACCCATAATAATCAAGTCAGCGTCGATTTCATCAGCTACTTGGCAAACTACATCTTTGGGGTCGCCTTCACGCAAAATTGAAGAAACCTGGCTAGGATCTAAATTCAAAGTTTGAATGGCATTAGCCAGAATTTTGCCCCCATCTTCCCATTTAGCTGTCATGGTAGCAGCAGTGCTTTGTGCAGGAACAACATGCAAAACTGTAACTTTTGCAGATTGGATTGAAGGGATTTCTTTCAGGGTTTTGAGCATTTCTTCTGCGTGTCCCAATCCCGATACAGCCAGCAAAATTTTACTTATCATCTTACGTACTTGTTGTTAAGTTTACTTTAGTTTTCGTTGTTAGTACTTGTCTTAGGTCGGATTTTCACCGCCTTGCTCGATAACCTAGTTCAGTAGGTTGGCACAAATAAACTTTGTTTTTTAGTATTTAACACTCAAACAAATGACAAAGTACAAAAGGCTAAATAAATGTTTAAGTTTCTTTGCGCCTAGCAGCCTGTCGGAGTAACCGAAAAAATCGCCCTGGTGAATGAAATTTGCGGCTATAGGTTAACCGCAATTAATGGTTGACGAACCTGGAACGGCAGGTTTTGTCTTTTTAGGCGCGGTTTTTAACCGCCATATTGAGT
>JBBSCU010000067.1:0-21813 GCA_038249935.1 Chroococcales cyanobacterium | reverse complement strand
TGCGAGTCGATGCAACTAAGGTGCGAGTCGATGCAACTAAGATGCGAGTCGATGCAACTAAGGTGCGAGTCGATGCAACTAAGGTGCGAGTCGATGCAACTAAGGTGCGAGTCGATGCAACTAAGGTGCGAGTCAAAAAAACTTGTGTGTACACCGTAGCTTGGCGATCGCTTATGGTGGACGAGTACTCAGCAAACTGGCATGACCTTATCTAAACCCAAAGTCCGCTCAACACCTAATCAGACTCTCCTCTCAAAGACTTTTCACTGGATTAACATCATCAGTTTGATCTTGATGATCACTAGCGGGCTGCAAATCTATAATGCTAATCCGGTATTTGGAGGGCGTGAAGGTTGGCATTTTCCTGACTTTCTGTTGCTAGGAGGTTGGCTAGCAGGTGGTAGACACTGGCATTTTGCCGCTATGTGGCTGTTTTCGCTGAACTTACTTTGGTATGGACTTTATATCTTTGTAACTCGTCGTTGGCAGCGTCGATTTGCCGATCGCGGTGACTTCAAAGCATTGCAAGTCAGCCAGAACCTCAAGCGCAAGAACTACGCATGGCATCGGTTAGTTTATACTGCTATTATTCCAGTGTTGCTGCTGGCAATCTTGAGTGGTTTGGCGATGTACAAACCTGCCCAACTGCATTGGCTTTCCGGGCTGTTTGGTAGTTGGCAAACTTTACGCACTGTTCACTTTATCACTGTTCCTACTGTCATACTGTTTACAATTGCTCATTCCTTACTTGCTCTCAAGGTAGGAAGCATCCGTCTAGTTAAGTCTATGTTCCTGTAGAGGTTCTATGAGTCTGATTCTTCCCAAACGCACCCTATCCCGTCGCCAGTTACTGCAAGTATCTGGACTCTCAGGGGTAGGTTTTCTTTTAGGTGGCTGTGGGACAAGTTTGTTCTCAGATAATGTACGGCAAATATCTGAGCCACTAAACCAACGTGTTGAAGCATTCTTGCTAAGTCAGAAACCAGTTCCAGAATTTCCTGTTAGTGCTATAGAAGCAGATAAATTGCTGATTAATACCTTTGACTTCACTCCGCAAATTGATCCGGCGCAGTTTCGCCTAACGATTGATGGCGAGGTTGCTAACGCGATGCAATTGAGTATGGTGGATATTCAAAAACTTCCCTTGACTTCGATGGTGATTCGCCATGTCTGTGTTGAAGGCTGGGCTGCCATCGTTCAGTGGGGGGGCGTGCGATTACAAGACTTAGTAGCGTTGGTACAGCCCAAGTCAAACGTCCGTTATGTCTACTTCAAATCTGCCGATGGCTATTATGAAAGCTGGGATATTGCCTCTGCGGTACATCCCCAAACTCTCATGGCTTATCAAAAGAATGGACAACCATTGTCAGTTGATAATGGTGCGCCTATGCGCCTAGCATCCCCAATTAAACTGGGCTACAAGCAAAGCAAGTGGGTAACTCAAATTACATTCGTCAGTAATTTATTACCCACTAAAGGCTATTGGGAGGATCAGGGCTATGAGTGGTTTGCAGGACTATAATCTACTCCATAGCACAGTTTTTGAGTAGGCTGCTGTCTCCAAGCCTCTAGTGGCAACCTACCTAAACAGAGATTGAACACTTAGATCCTTCAGAGTGATGGTGAAATTACGCTGTTCTTTTGTAGCAATGAATGAAGCGATCGCTTCACACGCCACAGCAACGGTTAACATCACTAGGTTTCGTGCCAAGGGATAATCACAGACATCATCATTCACCTCGGAAGGAACGCGATAAAACTCATTCCAAATCACTTCTGCATAATCAGCTGATAGTCCAGCATGAAGACAAGGAATGATCAATCACTGTAAGTTTATCAAAACCAGACCGAGCTAAGTTTTCAGCAATGTTAGCTCCTAATGCTCCAGCCCCACAAATTGTTACAGGATAGTCCTTCAGCTTTGCCATCACAGCATTAGTGCGGTAAAGTTGTTCGTGAAAAAAGATACTCATAATAATTCGTAATTCGTAATTAATACTCTTGTTGTTCCATTACACCCACTAAAGATTGCAAGTCAAAATCGCGATCGCGTCCACTCAGACAAATGCCAGAACTAACAACAGTCAAATCATTTTTAGCGATCGCACTTATTGCAAGGTCTGCGATCGCTTTATTTTGCTTTGGTGCATTTGCAAAAAGTTTTCCTCTGTATTATTACTCACTACTTTCTCTGACACAAGTTGATTTTATTCACTTTGTTTATTAAATACTTCTAAAATCTGTCGGCAAATCTGTTTGAGCTTATCCCCAATTTCACCAGAAGGCGAAGATGCACCGACAATACTCCAGTTTTCCACCGTAGACAGTCGCCACGCTTCGCCGCGATGATCAAATCCAGCTATCTCCACACCAATCGCCCGGCGTGAGTTATTGATGGGATCTTGATAAAATCGGATTTGAATTAAAATACTGCGACTTCGCCAAGATTTGCTGATACCAGGAAAGTGAAAGCCAATATCTATAGAATCTGGATCGACTAATTCCCTAGTTTCCGGGTCATTCTTCCAGGGTTTGAGATCAGATTTGGCATCAGGAAACTCAAATTTGAACAAATTAACTACTGTAGCAATGTTGCTAGCGAGTTTAAGGTTAGTTGCCTGTTCAGATGCGTTCACTAAAAACACTCCTATATTGCGTCGTCGTCTGGGGTAATGTGAAGACAGGAAAACCACCAGAAGGCTTATCTTATCGGTGTCTCAGATTATCAAGACCTTTTTAATTTAGCAACTCTAAATCATACTTCCCGAACAATCCTGATTATTAACAGATGCCAAAGATCACTTCTTGTTGGGACTGGGTAACACCTTTTAAGTGATTATAGTTAAAAATTCCTCAAAAGCGGATGGGACTCTGCCCTTTGGAGAAAATATCAGGGTTTTCTGCAAAATCCTTGGCTGATAAGAGCGATAAATTGCGCTAGCGATCTAAAATGACACTGTTACTTGGCAAACAAAAAGCAATTAAGTTCAGTCTATGGTTCGTCAACGCTCGATTTTTTCATTTCTTTTAGTACTATTGGCCACATTCCTGATTAGTTGTGGCAGTCCTGGTGTTGCAGTTGCACCTCCAACTTACACAGCAACACAACTTGAAAAAATTCAGGCATACGTTCCTGAAATTCAGGCTGTGCGCGATCGCTCTGAAGAGTTAAATACCCTGATCCAAACAAAAGATTGGATCAATGTGCGTAACTTTATACATGGTCCCATAACAGAAGCAAAGCTGAATCTGACTTATATCACTCCTAACCTTCTACCCAAAGACCAACCCACAGCACGTCAAATAACGCGAGATTTCTTTAACCATCTAGTTAAACTTGATAGAGGTACTAGTGCTAGCAATGCTCAAATTGCTTTGAGTAATTCCCAAGCTGCTTTTGCAGACATTGACAAATTCCTCCAGCTGCTTCCTAAAACAGAAGAGAGTTAGGAGTTAGGAGTTAATAGTTAGGAGTTAGGAGTTTAAGAGTTTTAAATTTTTAACTCCTAACTCCTCACTTCAAATACAAGTCATGAATGTAGTTATTATCGGTTGTGGTGTAGTTGGGGCAGCGATCGCTTATGAACTAAGTCTAGTTAAAGGACTGAAAATCACAGTTTGCGATCGGCAAGCACCAGCCCAAGCTTCTACGGGCGCTGCACTTGGCGTTTTAATGGGCGCAATCAGCCAAAAAATTAAGGGCAAAGCTTGGCAGATGCGACAAACTAGCATCCAACGCTATGAGACTTTGATTCCTGAACTAGAAGCTTTAACAGGTCGCAAAATTCCTTTTAATCGTCAGGGAATTCTCAATCTTGGTTTGGAAAAGGAAAATTTGGCAGCATGGGAAAAATTAGTAGAAATTCGCCACTCTCAAGGCTGGCATTTAGAAATTTGGGACACAGCTAAACTTAAGAATATCTGTCCTCAAATTAATCACGAAAAAATTATTGGTGCTGTCTATTCTCCTCAAGACCGTCAACTTGATCCAACTGCCCTCACATTAGCTTTAGTTGAGGCTGCCCAGCAAAACGGTGTGACTTTCAAATTTGGTGTGGCTGTTTTGGATGCCCAAACCTCAACACCTGAGTCTTCCCCCCAAGTTTGCGCCCAACTTGAGACTACAGAAGGAAAAATAACCGCTGATTGGTTTGTAATCGCAGCGGGGCTAGGTTCAACGCCACTGACAGCCCAATTCAATCAAATGGTTGATATCCGCCCTGTATTGGGGCAAGCGTTGCAAATGCGTGTAGGGCATCCATTAGGCAATCCCGAATTTCAGCCAGTGATTACGGGTAACGATGTTCATATTGTTCCTGTGGGTGGGGGAGATTATTGGGTGGGTGCAACAGTAGAATTTGCCAGCAATGGAAATGAGATACCGCCAAATCAAGAACTGCTGGAATCTGTTAGAGAACAAGCGATCGCATTTTGCCCAGAGCTAGCCACAGCAACGATTCTCCGTACTTGGTCGGGGTTACGTCCCCGTCCTGAAGGACGACCAGCCCCAGTTATCGGTAAGTTGCCAGGGTTTACTAATGTCCTCCTAGCTACCGGACATTATCGCAATGGCGTTTTATTAGCACCCGCTACAGCTTATGCAATTCGTG
Organism: Chroococcales cyanobacterium; assembly: GCA_038249935.1. Taxonomy (GTDB): domain Bacteria; phylum Cyanobacteriota; class Cyanobacteriia; order Cyanobacteriales; family Nostocaceae; genus Nostoc. Next base: position 17,203 of record JBBSCU010000067.1, on the reverse strand, counting down.
AGATGATTATTTCTCAGGGAGTGGGGAGTGGGGAGTTAGGAGTTAGGAGTTAGGAGTTAGGAGTTAGGAGTTAGGAGTTATAAGAATTCTTCCCCAATGCCCAATGCCCAATGCCCCATTCCCAATGCCCAATCCATAAAAAAATAGCGTGTCAATAACAGAACATAAAATCAATGTAGATTCACTGGAATGGTTTTATCGGGAATCTTTACCAATCGGCAGAACTGACTTAACGCCTGTGTTGTTGCTACATGGCTTAGTTTCACAAAGTTACAGTTGGCGTAATATTATACCTGCTTTGGCGAATCAGGGGACAAGAGCGATCGCACCAGATTGGATTGGCTACGGCTTTTCTGCAAAACCAGAAAAACGAGATTTTGCTTACACTCCTGATGCTTTTATCACAGCTTTAGAAGGATTTATTAAAGCGCTGGAACTTGAACATTTTTCTTTAGTTGTCCAAGGCTTTTTAGGTTCTGTAGGACTACAATATGCTTTGCGTCACCCAGAACAAATTGCCAATTTAGCTATCCTAAATACACCAATTTCAACTGCTGCCAAAATACCCTGGAAAATCAAACAATTGGGTTTACCTTTGGTAGGTGAAGTAATGACTCAAGATCCGCTTTTAGTTGACCGGACGCTAGAAGGTGGCAGCCGTTATCGCATAGAAGATAATGATTTAGATATTTATCGAAAACCATTTTTGAAAACTTCTGCATCTGGTCGAAGTCTGTTAGCAAGTGTTCGCAATTTACAGCTTGATTCCGCAATGACAGAAATTGCATCTGGCTTTAAACAATGGCAACAGCCAATTCTAATCCAATGGGGTATGATTGACCCTTGGCTACCCATAGACATGGCACAAAATTTTGCAAATTCCGTGCCAAATACCGAATTAATAAAACTTAATAACGTCGGACATTACCCTCAAGAACACTACCACGAGGAAATTTTGAAAGACCTTTTACCCTTTGTACGCCGTAAAGATGCTCATTGACATATACCTTTGGCAAAAATAGATATTATAAAAATGAAACCACAGGTAAAAATTCAAAATTTAAGAGAGTTTCAGACGACAACTAAAGGAAATTAGGATTCATGGCTTATTCATGGTTTAAAGCATTTCATATTGTCGGCTTTGTAGTTTGGTTCGCCGGTTTGTTCTATCTGGTACGTCTTTTTATCTATCATGTTGAAGCGAACCTTGAACCTGAACCAGCCCGAACGATACTGAAGAATCAGTATCAAATTATGGAAAAGCGTCTCTACTATATCATCACTAACCCAGGAATGTTTGTAACGATCGCAATGGCTATCGGTTTAGTAAGCACTGAACCGGATATTTTAAAAGAGGGTTGGTTACATATCAAACTACTGTTTGTTGCTATTTTAATCGGCTATCATTATTACTGCGCTCGGATTATGAAGAAGTTAGCAGTAGATGAATGTGGCTGGAATGGTCAGCAATTACGTGCTTTAAATGAAGCACCCACAGTTATGTTAGTAGCGATCGTGTTACTGGCTGTGTTTAAAAATAATTTACCTACAGATATCACTGTCTGGGGCATTTTTGCCATGATTATTTTGATGGCAGTAACTATTCAACTTTACGCCAAAAAACGCAGACAAGATAAAGAGAAGCTGACGGCACAGATAGGGCAACCACAAGAACAAAGTTAGACAAAATTGCTGTCTTAACACAAAGTAGGATAGTACATCTAGGCTATCCTACCAGACGTTTCATCATAACAACAACTGCTACTAATTAACCATTACCTCATCTGGGAAACTTTTTGAGTAAATCATCCCCAGGAATCACTGTAGCGTAGAAAAGATATTTACGATTAGCGACATAGCGACGATCTTGTTTAATAATCGCCATAAACTCTCTATGTCCTTCACGGCTACGTCCTACTAAACAACCTGCACTGGCAAGGCGAATATCATTCTGGGGAAAATCAAAGCCGCAGTGTTGATTTACATAAAAATTATCACCTGTGTCAAGTTTGTCGCCAGTCCGTTTAAAGTCTTCGTTGAAATCTCTACAAACAGTTATATTTCCAACTTGCACTAATGCTTCGTGAGGTTCTGCTGTGCCGTGGGTGCCAACAGCCCAAGCTTTGTATTGTCCAAACTGAATCCTAGCGGCTCCTTTGGGATTCATCGGATTATAAGTGTAGTACTTCCCTGGTTCTGTAGTAGCTTCCCAGTCATCTACAATTTTGGGAATACCATTTACTACTTCAATGACAATCCGTCGATCATTAAATTGATTGGGTGTATCACTATTTAGACTCCAGTCTCTATTGATACCCTCGATATAAACAATGTTGTATTCTTTTGAATTGGTGAATACCTGATAATCTTTAGATACTAAGTATTTAACAATCCGGCTGGCAATGTCATTACCAAGTTTTAAGGGGGGTTTAGGAAGATCATCTGGTTTGGTTTCAATTAGTTTCTTGGCTGTGACTGCTCCTAAAAAGTTCTTTTCTCCAGTCTTTGTTAATTCTTGAAATTTTTTGAGAAATATCACAGAAACAGGGCCAAACTTTCCATCGGCTGGAGGTTCTAGCAAACCTAAGCCGATTAACAATATCTGAATCTGACGAGCTAAGTCTGCGTCATTAGCGATCGCATCGAATCCCCATTTTTCCTCTGTTCCTAAGAAATCTTGTAGTTTCATTATGCACCTGCCTTTATTTATTTACTTCTAAGTATAAACATCATTTTGAAGATTTATCTTGTTTGAAACAATACTCTTGTATTAACTATTTTGTCAAAAATTTTACTATTAATTTATGATTCAACACACAAAAATTAATGTAAATTATACTGAATTTGAAAAGTATTTATTGGCAAGTTGTATTAAAAATTTGGCGTTGCTGAATTAAGGGATGAATGTCTCACGCAAAGGCGCAAAGAATTAAGGCTTGAATAAACTTAATTTTGGAATTTCATACCCTGATTCAGCAACGCCTCAACATCTAACAAAACGCGGTGAAGGAAATTATCTCTGCGTCCACGTTTACCTTGACAGACTACTACTTGATTTGCGAATGGGCATCTTGTCCATCCCAATAGACTAGGGTAGGCGTAGGTACAGTTTTAGTCTGGTAAGCGTTTTTGACACCAACCCAATTACTGGCAATAGGCATTCGCCAACCAGTTCCGAAGGCGCGATCGGTGATTTTTAAACCGGGGGGTGCTTGTCGCCGTTTAAATTCAGCCCGCGACACCATTTGGATTACTCGGTCTACAATCACCAGATCGTGACCTGCTGCAACAATTTGCGCTGCTGATTGATGATTATTAATCAGGCGTTGCAAAATATCGTCCAAAATTTCGTAAGGCGGTAGAGAGTCTTGATCAACTTGACCTGGTTTTAGTTCAGCGCTAGGTGCTTTAGTCAAGATGTTTTGCGGGATGATTTCATTATTGCGATTTAACCATTGGCAAAGTGAATACACACGGGTTTTAGGGACATCTGCAATTACCGCTAACCCGCCATTCATATCGCCGTAGAGAGTACAGTAACCGACCGCCATTTCTGACTTGTTACCGGTAGATAAAAGCAGATAGCCAAATTTATTAGCGATCGCCATTAATAAATTACCCCGAATTCGGGATTGTATATTCTCTTCTGCCAATCCAAACTCGGTATCTGCAAACAAATCACCTAATGTTTGATCAAAGCCTTGCATTAACTCGCCAATTGGTAAAAGATTAGTCTTAATCCCCAAATTTTCGGCTAATGCTAAAGCATCGCTAATAGAATGATCGGAACTATAAGGGGAAGGCATGAGAACACCGAGGACATTTTCTTGACCAAGTGCAGTAGTTGCGATCGCAGCTACTATTGCAGAGTCAATCCCGCCACTTAAACCCAACACTACTTTAGAAAAGCGACACTTGCGAGCATAATCTCGGACTCCTAAAACCAAAGCTTGCCAAATTTCTTCATCTTCCGATTCATATATAGGTGCTACAGAACTCAACTGCAAATCCCGTTGCACCTCGTCAAATTCTACTACTACTAAATCACTGTCAAAACCACAGGCGCGACACATAATTTCACCTTGACGATTCAAGGCAAAACTCCGCCCATCAAAAATTAGGTCATCATTTCCGCCAACCTGATTAACATAAATAATCGGTTGTTGAAAACGCACTGCACTATGCTTAAGCATTGTTTCACGAAACTGTTGCTTGCTGACAGTGTAAGGCGAAGCAGACAAATTTGCAATCAAATCTACACCCAGAATTGCTAAATCAGCAATCGGATTTACGGCATAACTACGCTTGCCCCAAAATTCCTCATCGTTCCATAAATCTTCGCAAATAGTTACGCCAATATGGATATTATCTAGAATGAAATAATTAGCTTGCAATCCAGGTTCAAAATAGCGACGTTCATCAAATACATCGTAATTAGGCAAAAGTCGCTTGTGAAAAAGTTGCTTGATCTGGCCATTTTCTAACAAAGCTATGCTGTTAAATAATGTTTTACCGCCAGTAATATGCGCTTTTCGGTTCGGTTCAACAGTTCCTACTAATACAGCTAAATTTGGCGGTAAATCCCGCGCCAAGTTTTGTAAAGTGATGCCCATCGCTTCCACAAAACTAGGATTTAGTAATAAATCTCTTGGTGGATAGCCACACAAAGAAAGTTCTGGTGTCAACAACAAACGCGCACCGCTAGATGCTGCTCGTTGTGCTGCTTCTAGGATTTTTTGGGCATTTAAAAGCAAATCACCAATTGTCGGATTAATTTGAGCGATCGCAATCTTCATATTATTTGTCATTAGTCATTGGTCATTTGTCATTTGTCAAGAGTCATAAGTTACTCTGGACTTAAGACTTTTAACTCTGGACTTGGGGTAGAAATTGGTTAAATAAAGACCAAAGGTTTATCTTTTAAGGGAGCAAAAGCTTCGGCATCAAACTTATACAAACTAGCCGGACGACCAGCACCCCGTGATGCTTTAATTCCGGTATCGCATAAAAAACCTAACTTGAGTAGACGCGCCCGAAAATTAGAATAATCGGAAAAATTGTCTCCTAAAACTGTCGCGTATAACTGATATAAATCATTCAAAGTAAACATTTCTGGCAAAACTTCAAAAGCCACCGGACTGTACTCTAATTTATTTCGTAACCGCCTATGTCCATAAGCCAGAATTTCATTATGATCAAAAGCTAATTGCGGCACTTGTTTTACCGGATACCAAGCTATGCCAGTAACGCGATCGGCAATTAATTCGGCTTCCTCAAACCGCACTAGGGCAAAATAGCTAACTGATAAATAGCGCACACCATAACTATCGATTGCTTCCCGTGGATCGCGATTCGGTCCGCCAAATGTATACAATTGTTCTAGATAGAGATTATTGACCTTAATTTTCTCCGCCATAATGCGATAGGCGGCATCTTCTAAAGACTCTCCTGGACGCACCAAAGTACCGGGAAGACTCCAATGATTTAAAAATGGTTCTTGCTGTCGCATTACTAATAGAACTAACAGCCGATTTTGGGCAGTATCTACAGAAAAAATTACATTATCAACACCAACCTTGAAATCGGCCAAAGGTTGTTGGTTTAGCGAAATTGGTAGCTTTTTTTGGGAATGTCCTGGCATTTGTACAAATGCTCTCGATTAATATAGGCAACTACAGGGGGAGTGAGGGCTTCAAGATTTCCATTTTCGCGGTATGCTGTTGAGGAAACATTTAGACCAGTAAGAGAGGCGATCGCAATTTTACCTCCCAGCTTCTGCACTAGCTCTGAACTAGACTCATCTATTGCATATCCTGGTCGCGGCACGATCAATAGTTGCACTCGCTGTAACAAATCTTCAATGCGATACCAGCGTGGTAATTGACTCAGTAAATCTGAACCAATGATCAACGTCAATTCAGCGTCATCACCCCAAGTAACCTTCGCTTTCTCTACTGTTTCCAGTGTTCTAAAGCTACTCAATTCTTGTTCCAAAGCAATATTGTGCCGTGGTGTATCGACATCCGCAATTAACAGTTGCAGCATTGCCGCCCGATGCTCTAAAGGTGTTTGATGAGACTTAAATGGATTATCCGCCGCCCAAACCGCCACCCAATCATAACGCTCAGACAACCAACTCATAATAGCCTGATGACCAGCAGTTGGTGGATCGGCACTAGTACCAAACAAAGCAATTCTCATCATCTCACTTTGCGTCCTTGGCGGTTCGTTTCTTAGTTTCCTCTGTCAACTCTTGCAGTGCGGCAGAAATCTCCACGTCTACAGCCACAGGATGATCTAAAAGCCGTGTCTGTTGTGGCAAACTGGCAACTGAGGCGGCGGTACGCTGACGAATTGTTGCCAAAGTCTCCAGTGGTTGCACCCGTTGACCTTCCTGCATTACCAATTGCAACAAAGGTTCTTCTTCCAGAGGACTTTCACCTAAAAGTCCCAGCCTGTCTGCTTTTACCTTACCTTCCGTAAACGAGCGAAAAATCTGCTTGCGCCCTGGATAAGTAACCTTACCACTCGACTGCTTCATCACTGGGATGCCATCAATGTCTACGAGTTTATAAACTCCATTTACGGGCGAACCTGTAACTAGTCGCGTTCCCAGTCCGTAACCATCAATCTGGGCCCCAGCTGCTTTTAGCCTCGCAATTTCCCACTCGTCTAAGTCGCCACTGGCAAAAATTGGCACACCAGGAAGAAGCGATCGCACCTGTTTTGACAAGGTAGCTAAATCTCCTGAGTCCAATCTCACTCCTGTTAATTGCATTTCCCCGGAATTGACTTTTTGGGCCAAGCGCTGGGCAGCAGCAATGGTATCGTAAGTATCAATTAACAATGGCGCACCCGGAAAATATCGATGAAATGCACTAAAAGCTTGTTCTTCAGTGCCTTCTATTGCTGACAACGCCATCACTAGAGCGTGTGCCATTGTACCACTTGGCTTTTGTCCCAGTTGTAGCGCTGCTAACACATTGGAAGTGGAATCTAACCCACCTGCCAATGCCGCCCGCGCCGCCCACAAAGCAGCCTGGGGACTAAATGCTCGTCGTGTCCCAAATTCTAAAAGTGTTGCTTTCTCCCCTGCTACATCCCGCAACCGTGCTGCTTTTGTGGCAATCAAAGTCTGGTAATTAATTGTATTCAGAAGGTAGGTTTCTACCAGTTGGGCTTGCCAAAGGGGTGCTTCCACTCGCAATAGTGGTTGATTGGCAAAGACGGCTGTCCCTTCTGGTACTGCCCAAACATCACCCGTAAACCTTCCCTCAGCTAGTATTGACCAAAAGCGATCGCTTGCGTGAGCAAAAATTCCCGTTGCCTGTAATGCCGCAATTTGCGAGGCACTAAAGCGGAATTTGTCCAAATATTCCAACGCCTGGGCTAGCCCCATTGCTATTAAATAACCAAAACCCTCTGGCAAGCGCCTCACACACAACTCAAAGCTTGCCCGTCGTTGTTCTATACCTTCACCGGTATAACAAGCTGCCATTGTTAACTGATAAAGGTCGGTCAGCAAGCTGTAGTCATCCTCAGAAACGTTTAAGTCCTGGTTCTGTTGGCTTTGCTGTTTCGGTGCATAGTCCAAATCTAATAAAGTTGTCATGCAAGAGCTTCCCTACAAGATGCTTCTGCTATTTATGGTAATATTTACCATAAATAATGTCAACTCCTAGCGAATTTATTTTAGAGATTGCTGTAGAACAGTAGATTTATAGGTAAATTTATACTAACTTCATAAAATACTTAATATTTTTTAATAGTAAAACTTAGTAATAATGTTAATTTGTTAGGGAGAATATTGAAGGAGGTAGGAGGAGCAAATCAAACTAAATTATTGCAAATTTATGTGAATAAACATTGCATATATTCTCAATATATTGACAATAATAGCTAACCAAAAATATCAGCATTAGAGTATAGATATCACCATTAAAGCGACTCAAAAATAGGAGTCCAATATTATGGCTATTTACGAAATGTTTGCTAACATAACTCAATATATTTCTGAAGCTGCAATGCGGATTTTTAGTCCTACGGATGATGCTTATCCGATTATTGGCATACAGCCTTTTACAGGTTATCCTTACAATAAACGTAGAGCCTATACTTGGTAGGTGTTCAATACAAGAATCCACCTTGGATACCGCAGACTAATATCTCTCAAGATAAAATTGATGGCGTGAATAGTTATTTAGGCTAGTATTTTGCCAAAAGAACGAATGCGGGGAAAGGTGTTTTATCCTTTCCCCTTTAACATTTCACCAGCCCAAACCCGGTAATTTTAAGTTGGCAAACTACTTAAAGCGATCGCATCTTATACCATTTCACTCAATGGCAGATCGCCCAGCCGTAAAGATTTGTTGTGCCGTTAGTTGCAAGTTGGGAAAGATTGAGGAAATAAGTTGATCGTTGTTTTGAAACAACTGTTTTTGATATTCATCTTGTATTAGGGTACAAATTGTCACCGTTGGCTGTTTGGGTTTGCCAATATATTCTCTGCCACCAATGCCTAGATAATCAACGATCCAATATTCAGGAACTCCTAACAGAGCGTAATCTTCAGCTTTGCGGGCGTAATCGTTCTGCCAGTTTGTGCTAACAATTTCAGCAATCAGTTTGATTGAGTTTCCTAATGTAATTATAGGTTGTTGTTGCCATAATGGTTCATTAATTAATTGAGTTTGGTCTAACACAATCACATCGGGACGAAAAGCTGTTTGTGTTCCTAATAGTTTGATTAGACAGCGATGGAGGATAAAGTAGGTGAGATCCTGACGATCAATTTCTACATTCAGTTTTCGCCCAATAAATGCAGATACTTGCTCGTGTAGTCCAGTTGGTTCCATTTCAATTAATTCACCATCAATTAGTTCATAGCGATCGCACTCACTGCAATAACTAATAAATTCATCAACAGTTAGAACTTTTGGGACTGATTGAACCATTGTGATTATTCCTCATGATACATTTATTGTCGCTTTTAAGATACATTTTATAATTAAGCTATGGCTGATATTGTCCGCCAAAAAACCCTGAAAGTCTATGCTACCGAGTATGGCAAGGAACCGTACACCGAATGGCTAGAAAACCTTAAGGACTATGTGATCCGTTCGAGGATAATCCGGCGGATAGAGCGGCTTAAGCAGGGTAATTACGGGGATTGCAAGTTGGTTGGCGAAGGCGTTCAAAAACTGAGGTTTTTCTTTGGCAGTGGCTACTGCGTGTACTTTGGAGAATCCGCAAACGATCTAGTGATTCTCTTGTGTGGTGGCGAAAAGGATAACCAGAACAGGATGAGCAAGAAACGGAGAAACCATGAAGAGGTCGTAATTGAGCTGGCAAACTACTTAAAGCGATCGCATCTTATACTATTTCACTCAATGACAGACAACCCAGCCGTAAATATTTGTTGTGCCGGCGCTAACTTATCTACAAGCAAATCATCCTAAAAAATGAATGATGATGAATTTATTATGACTCGCACTCCCGTTTAGTCACATAGTGGCGATAGCGAAACATTGCTTCTAATTGCACTTGCACTAACCAACCACTGACAAATTCAACTGTACCGCCACCAGGCATAGAGAAGGAAATAGCATCAGTCAGCCTAGTTTTGCCATCTTCCGGTTTAAATTCATGTCGATGTACCCAAGACTCAAAAGGGCCAGATATCTGTTCGTCGGTAAACAGGCGATATTTTTCACATTCAGTATGATGCGCTAACCAAGTTAAGGGTAATAGTCCGAGAAATAGGCGAAATTCTGTAATTGCGCCCACAGCAAGCCCCCCCTCACGACGAACTACTTGGACTGGTTGCCAAGGTGGATTCAGTAGTTGCAAAATATCTAGCCTTTCGTGAAATTTCCAAACTACTTCTGGTGAGGCATTAATTACTGAGGAATGTTTAAAATACAACATAGAAAGAAAAACCTAAAATTCAACTTTCGGATTCGGTATCAATCTCGATATCTAGGGTATCTTCATTAACCCGCACATACAAAATATTTGGGTTACAGCAAACTTGACAATCTTCAATATAAGATTGCTGTCCTCCGGCACTCAAATCAATAAAAGTTAAGTTCGGTTCGCCGCAATAGGCGCAGTAATACTCAGCTGTGTTTTGCATGAAATTTTCAGCTATGAATTCAATGGCTGTAATTCCTTTGAGGATGGATTGATATAACTCTTAGCATCAGCCAAATGCTTTATTAGTGTAGACTGTGGTAGAGTCCCTTGCAAGTGGCTCCAGGGTAATACTTGTTCTGTTGACCATTCGGCGTGGACGTAGAAATCTAAGTCGGGGATTTGTCCTTTGAGTTGTTTGAAAGCACGTTTGTAACTACCCAAAGACTCGCCAAAGTCACGAGTAAGTTCGAGAAGTTGGGAGAGTCTGCGATCGCCTCTTGATAACAAAGCTTGTATAATTGACCAATTATAGCTTTCTGGGCGAAATTCTATCCCCTGCGGTTTTAGCTGTTTTTGCAAAAACTGTAACCGTTTTTCAGCTTGGCGATTTACTCCAAACCATTGAAATGGTGTGTGTGCTTTGGGTACAAAGGTGCTGCATCCAAATGTTAACCGCAATCCCGGTGCAGCTTTTTTGATATTACGCATCATCGCTACAGTTTGCTCTAAATCCTCTGGTTCCTCGCCAGGAATTCCTGCCATTCCGTAGAGTTTCAAGCTTTTTAATCCGCCAGCTTTGGCATTTACGGCTGCTTGGATAATTTCGTCGTTATGCAGCTTTTTGTTGATGATTTGCCGGATTTTCTCAGAACCACTCTCTATAGCAATGGTAAGCGATCGCGTGTCTCGTTTTGTCAAAGTTTCTGCTAACTTGACTGTTACGGTATTGGTTCGCACTGAGGCAATACTGAGACGAATATCATCGTACTTTGGCTGACTAATATAATCCAGCAAAGTCTCAAACTCTGGATGCTGAGTTACAGAAGCCCCCAATAATCCTAGCCGATTTGTAACTTCTAAACCTTTTGCGATCGCTGGAATTAATGAATCTTCTAAACTGGCTGTTCTAAAAGGTAATGTGAGATAACTCGCCAAACAAAAGCGGCACATTTCTGGACAACTTCTCACCACTTCCACCATGTAAATATTTTCCCATGCCGCTTTTTCAGTGACTACAGTTGATGCTGATAAAGTGTTTCCCCGGTAAGTTTGCTTTTGCACCACCGCGGGAATTTCTGGAAAAATTGGCTTAATTGACTTTACTTCACCATCTATTGTGTGATATTCCACCTCATACAAACTGGGAACATAAATTCCTGGTATTTGTGCAAGTCTTTTTAATTGTGTTTGTCTAGAAGCATTTCTCACTTCTTTGTAAGCTTCAATGAAATTCCCTAGCAGGTTTTCGCCATCTCCTAATAAAATGACATCAAAAAAATCTGCAAATGGTTCGGGATTAGCAGTGAGAACGGGGCCACCACCAAAAATTATCGGATGACAATCATTTCGAGAAGTTGCCCGAATGGGAATTTCTAAAGATTCCAGCAAGTTTAAAATATTCACATAATCCAGTTCCCACGAAATCGAAAATCCAACTATTTCCGGCGTTCTGGGGAGTTGTTCGTGAGTATCGGTAAACAGGCGACTCACCTGCACATCGTCACGCATTGCCAAGGTTGCCCACACCACCTGATAGCCGAGGCTAGTGATACCTACGCTGTACTCATTGGGAAAAGCGAAGATTACGGGGATAGCGTCGTTGTTTGGGGTGGCGGGGGTGAACAGGAGGCGTTCAGAATCAAATACAGATGATGTCACAGGTGTTTTTTAGAGGCAAGTTTATCTATATCTAATTTTAAGCCATAGAATAATCAAGTTAAAAACCAACGTCACGCCGTTAGCAAGAATAATCGGTAACGATTGTAGATATATTCCATAAATTAACCACAAAAAAACACCAATTATGAATGTAATCAACGTCAGCAAAGAAACATCTTTTGCTGATTTTGTTTGCCACGTTTTAAACATCTGTGGCAAAAAAGAGATCGTGGTTAGTGTAGCAGCCGCTAATCCTAAAATTGTCAGAAAATCCATGTTTAATTATTTATATTTTGACTCCTAAATTCTTCTTCACTTAAATGTATTTTAAGCCAAGAAGCTTGGATCGAGAATCTGCTCAATTGTAAATGGACATTCATCGGGAAAATTTTCCACAGATTTTTGAGTTTCTTTAGCTGCGTCTCGACAAGCACGCCGATAGTATTTTTGTATCCACACTCGATCTTGAAGAAAACGCTGCAAACTGGGAGTATCTTCCAAACAATCTTGAATTTGATCTCGGCAGTTTGACAGTGTATTATCCCAGCTTTTGGTTCTTCGCTCAGGCTGATAGTGGCATTTAAGCAAGTGCATTAATAGCACCTGTAAATAGCTACCGAGTTCCTTCTGTTCACTGCGACCCAAAGCCTCTAGTTCCTCTACCAAGTGTTCAACATCCAACTCAGCCCAATGTCCTTTCTTCAAGTACTCGGCTTGTTGTTGTGTCCACAACAGAAAGTCTTGGTCGTAGCTCGTTGCCTTACTCATCAACGATCGCCCTTGTCTGCTTAATGCAACGCTGTACTAGACATCTTACACCGTTGAGCGATCGCTACAACAGCCTAACAACAATATTACCGACTTCTTAAATAAGTCGGTAGTTTATTACTGTATCACGCCATTAGCAAGAATAATCGGTAACGATTGTAGATATATTCCATAAATTAACCACAAAAAAATACCAATTATGAATGTAATCAGCGTCACCAAAAAAAAATCTTTTGCTGATTTTGTCTGCCACGTTATTATTAAATAATATGTGATTGACACTACCAAAACCGATTGATTAATTCTCCACGGGATAACTGCAATAGTAAAGGCGTAAACTCTTCTGGTGATAACGCTAATAAAGGTTCAATAATTGCTTGAAGCTCATTATCTATTTCACCAAAGCGAACTTTGAGCAAGTTTTCTACTACTAAGCGTTCTCCCTGCTGAATTCCTGTTTGGAGTCCCCGTTGTTCTCCTTCTTGTATCGCCTGTTCTCGGTCTTGTTTGTAAAGTGGTGCTAATCGCATAAGTAATTCTCTATCTTCCTCGTCTTGATTTTGAGTGACTTGTAAGTTTTGTTGCAAGTTGTACAGCAATTCTAACGATGCTTTTCGGAAAGGATTATCAGGAGTAAGTGCTTCTAGTTCGTCAATTGCTTGCTTTTGAACGTTCCCTCTACCGATCGCTGTGGGGAATTGTCATTTATGGGATTATCTCGGTAGAATTGAGTTAAACAGTATTTACAGTAAAAATATGTACACAAAAACAACACGTAATTTAGTAGGTAAGAACAGTAAATTAAACGTCAGTTCATACCCTACAATAAGCAATAAAAATTTCCCAGATAGGAATACTAGAATGTACGCAATTGCTTTTGATATGGATATTGAACTGCTACGACAGTCCTATGGCGACCCATATAACAATGCTTATGGTGAGATTAAAAAAGTACTGACTTCACACGGTTTTACTAGACAGCAAGGTAGCGTTTACTTTGGAAATGAAAATGTAAATGCTGTTACTTGTGTGCTAGCAGTTCAAGATTTAGCTAAACAATTAGTATGGTTTCCTGTAGCAGTAAGAGATATCAGAATGCTGAGGATTGAAGAAAATAACGACCTATTACCCGCAGTTCAAGTAAACTTACAAGAGTGAAAACTGACGACGGTCAACAATTTTAATAGAGCTTCAATCCCTGCCACTGAACGGTACGGGTTTTTTATGTTTAAAAAAATTATTATAAGTAATGTCGTCTAACTGATGTGTTTAGCTCTACACGATTACTAGCCACAGGTGACAACGCCGCCGCCGCTCCCAATACCTGATCGTCAGAGACTTCTAGATATCTCTGCAACTGTTCTAGGTTGCGATGCCCGGATATCTCCTGAATAACTCTCAGTGGGATGCCAGCGTTACTCATCTGGGTTAGCGATCACCTTTGAAAAAACTTTGCGATTTACTGAAGTGTTTTAACCGATTTTCAGACTCTTTAACCATATTGATAGTAGATGCGATCGCACTGAGTTAAATGTGTTATCCGCTACTATAGCAATACCAACAAAAAAGGGCGAGTCAGACACTCACCCTCGAAGCATAAATATTTTCTGAAAGTCAAAGTATAATCCCTATAAAACCTTACACTGCCCATGATGCCGTAACAAATGGTCACACAACACCAGCGCCACCATCGCCTCAACCATCGGAACTGCACGCGGTAACACACAAGGATCATGCCGTCCTTTCGCTGCTAATAGCGTTTCTTCACCTTCACGAGTTACTGTTTTTTGCTCTTTTCTAATTGTTGCTGTCGGCTTAAAGGCAACTCGTAAAATGATATTTTCTCCATTGGAAATTCCGCCTTGAATACCACCAGAACGGTTAGTTACTGTGCGAACTTCACCATTTTCGTCAATATAATATTCGTCGTTATGTTCAATTCCCGTTAACAGCGTCCCCCCAAAACCGGAACCAATTTCAAAGCCTTTGCTAGCGGGGAGAGACATCACACCCTTAGCGATATCAGCTTCCAATTTATCAAATACTGGTTCGCCCAAACCTTTCGGGACATTTCGCGCCACGCATTCGACTACACCGCCGATAGAATCACCAAGTCTACCAACTTGTTCAATTAATTCAATCATGCGATCGCCACATTCGGCATCGGGACAGCGAACGATGTTGCTTTCCACTTGTTCTAAGGTGACAGTATTTGGATCAACTACACCTTCCAAGTCTTTGATACGCTTGACGTAACCAATGACTTCAATATTAGCAACTTGACGGAGAATTTTTTTAGCGATCGCACCTGCTGCTACTCTGCCAATTGTCTCACGTGCTGACGATCTACCACCACCCTGCCAATTGCGAATGCCATATTTTGCATCATAAGTTGCATCCGCATGAGAAGGGCGATACTTCTCGGCCATCTCGTCGTAATCTTGGGGACGAGTGTCTTTGTTACGTACCAAAATTCCTATAGGCGTTCCTAAAGTTTTACCTTCAAATACCCCTGATAAAATCTCGCAGGTATCCGCTTCTTTGCGAGGGGTCGTAATTTTACTTTGTCCTGGACGCCTTCTATCAAGTTCTACTTGAATTTCTTCTGCCGAAATTTCTAGTTGTGGAGGACAACCATCAATCACAACCCCCACACCGCCGCCGTGAGACTCACCAAAAGTAGTGATGCGAAATAGATGACCAAAAGTGTTGCCCATAATGTTGAAGAAAAAGGTGAGGCTTATGTATTTTACCTAGAGTTATTGAAAAAGTTTAATGTCCAAGAGGTTAGCTAAAATTTATACTATTAAGATATGTCAAATCTAATTTATTCAGGTAAAGCATCTAAATCGGCTGACTTAGTTTGTCATTTTGCTCCATCAAGCTTTCTTAAATACTCCTGGATTAATTTATATTCATCAACAGAAAATGTTGGCGACTCTGTACGTTCATCAACTTCTTCTTTTTCCTCACAACCATTTTCTATATTTAAGTGATAACCACCACCAAAAACATCATCCCAGATACCCAATTTTACTACAAATTCACCACTATTTGCCTTCCCTACTTTACTATAAAAAGTATCGGTCTCATCTTCATAAACACAGCATTCAAATTTCCAAGTTTTCCTAACGACACCGTTGTGTACTTTGTCAAGTAGTTTTTTAATATATCCTATACGATTCTCTTCTGGTTCTATAATATTCATAATAATTTTTTCTTTAACATTTTCATCTTGTTGATTGACTTGCTCAATTAAAGAGTTCGCTAAAGCAAGACGTTCCTTTGCTTTGAGCAATATTTCTTGTTCGATTATTGATATATTTATACTTTTTATCTCTAAAAGTTGTACTAGCTGTCTGTAAAGCTCTACACTTTTTTGATAATTTTCTGGATGTTTCAGTTGCTCATCACAAGCATTTAAAGTATCAATAGCAAATTGATAATTTCTCTTCTTACAATGATGATTAAAGGCATCAATATAATCTGTTAAATCATCTTCCCAATCCCAATTTTCTAGCCAGTCACCTTCTATATCATCAACATAAAGATGAATATACTCTGAACCATAAGTTTGTTTATCACTCTGTAATTGTTGGGATTCTTCCAGAGACTTGCCATCTATCTGAGAGGTAGATTGATTATAAATGTTTCTATTGTTCTTCATTTTGCTATTTATGGAAGACTATAGAGGCACGAAATTCGGCTGGGCGAGCGCTACTCTCTTTCAGGATAGCATCTGTTAAGATGAGTAGATTGTCTGGACGGTTGACTTCGGAATTATGAGCAACTAATAAAGCTCGTTTAATACACCAATATGAGAGAGTACTGTCCCATCGCTGTTGCTTCTTTATAAAATCGGGGTTAAGTTGTCCATCCCGAAAGGTGGGAATACCTGTAAGCTGGACAAAAACAGGCTGAAGTTGACTAGGAACATGGCTTACAAGCAAATCTGTTGCCATTGACAAATCTAGAATATAGCGATGTGAAGCACTACCGTCAGTCCTAGTATTAATTTTTTGAGTAAGTGCAAGTATTAAGTTTTGATCATTACCTTTATACTCTTCTAGTAATAGTTTTTCTATCCAGTAGGAAAATTTTGGATCTTCTTTAGTCAACCAATTAGATAACACTAAGCTGTACCAGTAATACTCGGTCAATGATATATTCTTTTGCTGGTAAAATTCTTGTATTTTTTCTTTTGGTAGACTTAAATAAGTTTGAATATCATAATAAAATTCGTTTAGGAATTCAATTAAAAACTGTTTTTTGTCAATAAGTTCATTCTTATATTTAAACACTGTAGTTCCAATTTTATTAATCCGAGTTGCCAAGTTAGGTTCTATAGACAAGGCTTTCTTTCTTAGTTCTTTCAACCTGGGCTTAATCTCATTGGCGTGTAGTCTAGTTCTGTCTGGGGTCAAGCAAAATCTCCATTAACTTAGTTAATTCTATACCATAGAAAATTTAAAGAAACTTTTTGACTTAACAAAACCCACAAAAATAAAAAGCGCCCCCTTTTCGGAGAGCGCTTTTTATTTAATAAAACTTGCGAATTAACCGTTGATAGCAGGAGCGGTTAGAGCTACAGGAGCAACATCACCAGCAGCCAAATCTAGGGGGAAGTTGTGAGCATTGCGCT
>JBBSCU010000066.1:0-21892 GCA_038249935.1 Chroococcales cyanobacterium | reverse complement strand
GTGTATGCCCCGGCGGTGATGCCACCAGCAACAGCCCCAAAAGATACCGATAGGTTATTGATCATGATACCGCTAGATGCTAAAGGTTCAACGCCGACAATTGACCCCATCCATAATTTATGCTCATCTCGCACCTTAGTAATCAAGTTTTCAGGTACTATCAACGACATAAAACTGGGATTTTGCCAGGAATACCACCAAGCCACTAGTGCGCCCAGTAGAAACAGCATCGTCGCAGCAGCAATATATGCAAATGTTTTCTGAACTACAGATGGTAATCCCCAACGATAAAATTCTAGAATTGCCTGCCATTCCTGTCGCCGCGAACCTTGGTAAATCTGCGTATAGGCACGAGTTGTTAAAGATTGTAAACTTTGGATCAAAGTATTTCCGATTTGGCTCGTGCGCGCACGAGCCAAATCTGCCGCTACTGAACGATATAAGCTCGCTAACTCTCTAATTTCTGCTGCCCGTAAGGATTTTAACCCTTTTTTTTCTATCTGCCTTAATAGGGCATCCAAACGCTGCCAATTTGGTTCTCGTCGCGCAATCCAACGTTGAATATTCATGAATTTTGGGAACACTGAATTTAACTTAGCTTAAGATAGCCTCAAATTCATCTGCGTAATTTCAAGGGAAATTTGGCATTATGTCTGAAAATTTTGGATCTCCCGGTCAGATGCAACCACTGAGTATCGGTAACGTTGTCAGTGCTGCGGTGCAATTGTATCGTTCTCATCTAAAGACTTATCTTATTCTGGCTGCGATCGCTCACTTGTGGGTTCTAGTTCCGATTTATGGCTGGGCAAAATATGCAGCCATTTCTGGACTAATTTCACGCTTGGCTTTTGGAGAATTGATTTACAAACCTGAAGGTGTTCAAACTGCCAGTAGCCATATTAATCCACGTCTTTGGTCATTTTTAAGAGTTGGCTTTCAGGTAGGTATATCTTTGCTTGTAATTTATTTGGGACTAGCGATCGTGGGCGGTGTGCTAGCTGGCTTGATCGGAGTAGCATTAGGAGGGATATTAGGCGCTTCAGGCGTTATAGTCGCAACCACATTGGCAATAATTGTAACGGTAGCTATTGTATTGTTGGGAATAACCTGGTTCTATTCTCGTTGGATAGTAGCTGAAGTACCCCTAGCAGTTGAAGAAAATACAAATGGTGGCGAAAGTGTTGCCAGAAGTTGGGAGTTAACCAAAGCCTCAGTATTTCGCATTCAGGGCATTGTTTTAGTTTCTTTTATCGTTACACTACCGTTGGTGTTTGTATTAAACTATATACCTAGCTTATTCCTCTTAAAGCTTGAGCAAGGTTCTGCCATCTACTCAATTGTGTATTTTATTTCTTTGATTGGAAGCTTAATAGGTGGAATTTTAGTCATGCCATTCTGGCAAGCACTAAAAGCTGTTCTATACTTAGACTTGCGTAGTCGGCGTGAAGGGCTAGGTTTGCAATTACGAGAACCTCCCTCGCCAGATTTTCGTTAACTCAACACCTTAATTCAACTCAATTAATTTTGAATTATTTAAAATATGCGCTTTTTTAATCGCATCACATTCCAGACTCCAGAAAGTGTGGAGCTGGAATTCACTTTAGCAGGAATCGGTAATCGAGCTTTGGCGCTGTTGATTGACTATACAGTTTTGACTCTAACCTTGCTTGTATTTTTCCTTACCTGGACTGTCTTTTCTACTCAACTGTTTAATTTTTTTGAGGACTTGATTACAAATGCTCAGAATTTAGGACTTTGGTTAATAGCAATTTTCTTTCTAATCGCCTTTGCAATTTACATCGGCTATTTTGTATTTTTTGAAACCTTATGGTTTGGGCAAACTCCTGGTAAACGCATTACTAAAATTCGCGTAGTTCGAGATGATGGTAGACTTATTGGGCTACAACAAGCAACGCTACGTGCCTTACTGCGTCCCTTTGATGAGATTTTGTTTATTGGCGCTTTTTTAATTATGTTAGGTCGTCGAGAAAAGCGTCTAGGTGATTTGGCTGCTGGCACAATTGTAATTCAAGCCCAAACACATTCTGCTGCATCAAGAATATTAACAATTTCCGAACAGGCAAAAGTACTTCATCAGCAGTTAATCGAAATTGCCGATTTATCACCCTTGTTACCTGACGATTTTGCTATTATTCGTGAGTATTTGCAGCGACGTGGTGCAATGTCACCAAAGGCAAGAGCCTTATTAGCTCTAAAGTTAGCCCAGCAGGTTCAAACTATTATTAATTTAGAGAAGTTGCCGGAAGCTGTTACATCTGATATTTTTTTAGAAGCAATTTACCTCGGCTATCAACAGCCGGAATTTTAGGCTGGAGATTTTATTTAGAGCATTGACAAAAAGCTAGGTTTACCTGGAAGAAAAAATTATAGATTTATCTTTGAGCTTATTTTCTCCCTTTTCTCATAGATTATTTTTTTCAAATGAGTAGTCAGTGGTCAGTGAGTGGAAACTACTGACTACTAACTACTAACTAATTACTTAAAAATTTAAACTCGGCCAGTCCGCTTCACGATAATAGCGGGTCATGTCATCAAACTTTCGTAATTCGACACGATTAATCACAAATTCTGGCAAGTTCAACAGCCATTGTTGATTCAACTGAGAAAGCATCGTGCTGAAGCTTATACGGTCTAAATCAGATGAAACCTCCCCAAAATAGGCTAATGTAACATGGGCTGTGAAGTGATAATGCTGCTCAATACCCAAGGCAATTAACTTAGGGCTTTGATAAATTGTTCGGCGAAATTTAATAATTTCCTCGTAGCAGCGTTCATCCTGGGGTACTAAACAAACGGCTACAGCTCTTGGCATCAGTATCAGTCCCAGCATTTGCCATTGAATAGGATGAGTCCTGTCTGTCATCAATTGTTGATATTGCTGAAACACTTCGGCTAAACAAGAGTGTAACTCCTCGTCAAATTTGGGATTTTTTTCGCAAATGTCAAGGTAAGCACTGTCCCAAATTAAATCCGCTAAAGTCAGATGGAAGCTCCCAGGAGGTAGAGGCACAATCAAATCACGGCTTACAGGCAACTGCAAAAGTTGCTGCTGGTAAGTCTGTAATTTGGCATAGAAAGCAGAGTTTTGTGATTCTTCTGCGGCTGGCGGAGTAATTAGGGTGTAGCCGGGAAAGGACGCTGGTTGTCTCAACCCAGAATGGGGCTGAAATTTAGAAGATTCCTGAATATGCTGAACTTGGAATCTATAGGATTCTGGTAGCGTCAATCGTGCTAACCGATTTAAGTAAGTTTGATAGTTGTCGTCCAATCTTTATAGCCTCATGCTCTCACTTGATAGATTTTAGGGAAAATTACCTTGATTAACAGAATGATTTCAAAAGTATTTAGTTTTTGGGTGTGATGATTGAGGAGTAGAGACGCGATTAATCGCGTCTGTACAGGAGTTATAAGAATTCTTCCCCCATGCCCCATGAGGTTTATCTATGCCAATCTATGTTTACTGGGGTGAAGATGATTTTGCCATAGAAAAAGCGATCGCTATGCTGCGCGATCGCATCCTCGATCCTCTATGGATTAGTTTTAACTACACTTCATTCCCCCCAGATCAAGCTGATGCTGTGATCCAAGGGTTAAATCAAGTCATGACACCCACTTTTGGCGCTGGTGGGCGTTTGGTATGGCTGATAAATACTACCCTCGGCCAGCACTGTCCAGAGAATGTGTTAGGAGAATTGGGGCGATCGCTTTCTGTGATTCCCGAAAACTCATTTTTATTGCTCACCAGCCGTAACAAACCAGATGAACGCCTCAAATCTACAAAATTGTTAAAACAGTTTGCCACTGAGTTCCGAGAATTTCCCCTTATTCCCCCTTGGAAAACAGAATTGCTGGTGCAATCTGTTAATCAAGCTTCTCAGGTTGTGGGCGTTAAACTCAGTGCCAAGGCTGCCCACTTGTTGGCAGAATCCGTAGGGAATGATACACGACTCCTCTACAATGAGTTAGAGAAATTGCGGCTATATGCTCAAGGTAATAATAAGCCTTTAGATGTAGATACTGTTACTAAGTTAGTCAGAAATACTACCCAAAATAGCTTACAATTAGCAGCAGCAATCAGAACAGGAGACACGGCTAAAGCTTTGACAACTTTGGCAGATATAATCAATGCTTCCGAGCCGGGATTACGGATAGTTGCTACATTAATTGGACAATTTCGCACCTGGCTCTGGGTGAAGATTATGATAGAAAGTGGGGAACGCAATCAACAAGCGATCGCTCAAGCTGCTGATATAGGGAACCCTAAAAGGATCTATTTCTTACAGCAAGAAATCAAGCTTCTTTCTTTGAAACAGTTAATCTCTTGCTTACCCTTACTACTGGAGTTAGAAGTGAGCCTCAAGCAAGGAGCATCAGAAATGTCAACACTCCAGACTAAAGTAATCGAACTTTGTCAAGTATGCCAAAGAAGTTAACAATCAAATTTGAAGAATTCAGAAGCCAGAATGGGCTAATCGCCCCGCTATCGCTAACAGGAATCAGAATCAAGACGCTCTCTACGAGACGCTGCGCGTAGCTTGCTTCCCTGTAAGGGTAAATAAACTCGCTATCCGCTAATTGTACAGAATACCCAACTGAATTCTGACTCCTGACTCCTGAATTCTGTTTGATAAAAGCTTAATGTATTGACAAGTTACTGGAACTTCCACCTCAGAAAGTAATTCAAAGTTCTTATAATATTCCTGATTAGTTCTGTATCACATACTCTATGAAGAAAATTTCCGATTTAGTTTACCAACCTAGCCGAAACCGAATCCTTTCCCAATCAGTGTTTTTCGGCGTTATAGCTACTGCTAGCGTGATTTGCCATGTTTTTTCAGGCAGTTCAAAAGCTAACGCTCAAACTCCACCACCACCAGTTAATAATACTGAAATTAACAGCTACGCTCAAGCCGTGCTAGCGATGGAACCAGCACGTCAAAATGCTTTTGAAGAAATTAAAAAACTTATTAGCAATGGAGAAATTCCCAAGATTGTTTGTAATGATTCTAACAGCATTAATGGTCTTCCAAAGAAGGCTCAAGATATCGCCGTCGAATATTGTACCCGCGCTCAAAAAATTGTTGAAGATAATGGTTTGAGCTTTGACCAGTTCAACAAAATTACTATAGAACTACAAAATAACAATGTCTTAAAACGGCAGGTTTACAATACCTTATTACGCTTGCAAAAAACTCCTGAGCCTCGGTAGTTAAAACTTGCATAAAAACTAAAGACGATCGCATTAAAAATATACATAATGAATACTTGAACAATGCAAGTATTTACCAACTACGTTTAGTAATTGGTAAATACTTAGAGTTTTAGATAAATTTTGATATCACGAAAAAAGCACATTGAGCAATGCCCAATGCCCTATTCTCCATTTTCTCTAAATGCGTCCCACAAGGCTGGCGACTACTGTAGCTAACTCAGCTGGCTCAATAGGTTTAGGTAAATGTAGCTGATAACCTTCTTGTATAGCTCGCATTCGATCCTCTGCCCTAGCGTAAGCTGTCAACGCGGCTGCGGGAATATTTCCCCCTAGTTCTGGTGGTTGCGATCGCAGTTTGCTGATCCAAGAGTAACCATCCTCTTGGGGCATACCGATATCGCTGACTAAAACATCTGGTTTCCACTGGGTAATTACCTGTAATGCTTCTTGAACTGATGCTACAGCCTGAACTTCGGCTTGGTATTGTTCGAGGACTGTGGTAATGAATTCACGCGCATCAGCTTGGTCATCTACAACCAGCACTCGCACGCCAAGGAGGGAAGGCGGGAGGATGGGAGAATAGGAGAAGGGGGGAGGGGGAGAGGTGAGACTGTTCACAAGTGGTAGCTTGACTGTAAATATTGCTCCTTGGTCTTCACCCTGACTATTTACCTGGACAGTACCGCCATGTAATTCTACTAAATGACGCACGATCGCTAATCCTAATCCTAATCCGCCATAGGGTCTAGTGCTAGAACTATCAGCTTGACGAAAGCGGTCAAAGACGTAAGGGAGAAAGTCACGACTGATACCAATACCTGTATCAATCACCTGAATTTGAGCATATTTATCCGTTGTCTGTTGTTTTTCTTGACCAGTAACTACTGACAATTGCACCTCTACCCGTCCTCCTGCGGGTGTGAATTTAATCGCATTGGATAGCAGATTCCAGATGATTTGCTGCAAGCGCTCAAAATCTCCAGAAACTAAGAATTGAGAATTTTCGCCAAGCTTGCTGTCTTCTGAGTGTTGACTGGTTTGGGATTGTGTTTCTAGAAATTCTAGATTTTCGCTGTTGATGCCTAATGTTAAATCTGAATTTGGCGCGAAAGTGGCCACGGGGAGTATCCCCGGTCGCGCATTTCGCGCAAATGTTACCACGGGGAGTATCCCTGGTGGCGCATTTGGCGTTTTTTCTGAGGGAATGAGGGAAAACCTCAAATCGATGGCTTGGGCGGCTAAACTAACAGTCTTAATCGCTGACTCAATTATCGGAACCAAATTGCAAGTATGGACATTGAGGCGTAACTTACCTCTAATCATCCGCGATATATCCAGCAAATCTTCAATTAGCTGGGTTTGCGCCTTTGCATTGCGCTCAATTGTCTCCGTAGCTCTAGCGATTTGGATTGCACTGAGCTTGCTTCGTTGGAGTAATTGCGCCCAGCCAAGAATGGCATTGAGGGGCGATCGCAACTCGTGAGATAATATCCCCAGAAACTCATCCTTCATCCGGTTGGCTTCTTGCAACTGTTCAGTTTGTTGTTGCAAAGAAGCAATTAAACTAGCTCGTTCCATTGCGATCGCTATTTGGTCGCATACTGCTTGCATCATCCCCTTTTGATTGTCGGTGAAGCTTGACCGAGTGCGGCTGCCAAAAGAAAGAGTACCTAAGAGTCGTCCTTGGGCGATCAATGGGTAGGCATAATAAGCAGTAATATCTAAAGAGCGAATCAATTCTGTTTTCGGGTCAGTTGATTGCTGCACATTCTCTACAGCTACTGCACAACGCTCCTGGGCTACAGTACCGGAAACCGCTTCACCAAATGCCAAACATTTAATTTCCTTTGCTAATTCCTGAGAAATGCCACTGTAAGACTCTAGCTGTATTACTTGAGACTTATCCTCAACCAAATAGTTAAAGTAAACATCTAAAGCAATTTGCTGTGAAAGTTTTTGGTAGACGCTATCGATTAATACCGCTGGTTGCTGGCTCGATAGTAAATCGTTAGATGTGTCGAATAATAGCTTTAGCCTTTTGTAACCTAACGAGAGGGCTTTTTCTATCTGCTTAAGTTTGCTAATCTCTTGGAATACCAAGATGCAGGTAGCCGGATGACCGTGCATTGCTGGCAGGGTATCAGCAAATATTAGTAGAGAGCGTACACCAGAGCTAGTGTGCCAGTCTACCTCCAATCCATTCAGGCGTTCCCCAAGGGCAACCCGCACTCCGGGCATTTGCTCATTGGGAATGCGATCGCCAGCCGCATCTGTATAGTGGTAAACTGTGTGATAATCTCCGGCTGGTACACCTTTGGGAAATTCGCCTCCAGCTAATTCGTCAGCAGAACGATTGGCAAAAGTTACCCGCGCCGTTCCTGGTTCGATAAACAGCAACGGCCTCGGCATCAGATTTAACACATCCTCCAGCCATTTTTGCTGATTTAGGAGTACTTCCTCTGCCTGTTTGCGGTCCGTAATGTACTGCATCGAGAGTTCCTCTGCTGACAGTTCCCTTCCCTGGCGGTAGATTTTAAAGTTTGTTGGTCTTTCGTCCAAGGGAGCGTTGAGGGAGGCATTTGTATCTGAGGATATTCCTAACTGCTTGGCAAAAGCAGGGTTAACTTTGATATTTTGGCATTCTGGATCTTCGGCAATGCCAACTCCAATCGGAATTACTTCCAACAAAGTTTGTAACTCAGTAATCCGGCGCTGTAGATCCTTGTTTAGTTGTAATATTTTTTCCTTGTCCTGCTCTTGCTCACTGATGTTACAAGTCACATTTGCTAAGGCAATTGGCTGATCTGTGTTGTAACTCTCCAGTTTACCTTCGTAGGTTCTCAGTGCTTCTTGGGCGCAGTCGCGTTCATGGCTAAGGCGTTCAATAACCGCCGCACTTTGCCAAATCAAAACAGTAAAAATTACAATTATGACGATCGCAAACACCGATACTGCAAACGCCGGATCGTATTGTCCTGCCCGTTGACCTTCAACAATTATCCATCCTAATATAAAAGGTATTGCGATCGCCGCAATCAACAAATGACGTGCAAATAAGCCGCCGTTATCACTTGTAACTATTTTCATTAACCCCTGTTCTGCCCGCGCCCACAGAAGTCCTATACTTAGTAAGAGGAACAACAGCGCTGTGTGTAACGCCATTGATGTTGTATGAGGGGCAAGTCCATAGAGAACTTTTACTTTGTAGGCATAGCCCATGAGCGCCTGAAAGGAAATCAAAGTAGTGATCAAAGTGATGATCTGAGCATACCAATAACTGTGGTGGGTTTTTGGATGAATCAGAAGTTGTAGGGTAACGCTGATAAGTATAAAGTTCAGTGCTGTGTTCACCCCCATTCGCCCCGGATGCGATGTCACTATACTAGTTGGCGAAGCACGAAACACCAGATCGTCAATACCGAAATTCCAGCCAAATAAATATTGAGAGAGTGTAAGCGCTGCAATTGTAGTAACCGCTATTGCACAGACTTTAGAGATTAGAAGAGCGGGGAAGTGGGAGAATAATTTTGAATCGTTTTCCCCTGTTCCCTCTTTCCCTTTTATAAATAGCCATAGCGACACACCACACAGCACAAAACATAGCGCTGTGTTAACTTTCATGGTGGCAGGACTATCAGGCAAACCGCGTTTGAGAACTTCAATGCCAAGCCCCCAGCCAATTAGTACTAAGCTACCAACAAAAACAGCGATCGCACTTGCAACTTTTGCCACAAGTGAATTTGCCGGGATTTTAAATCTATCTTGCAGCTGCAAGCGGTTAACATTTAACATGGAGTGTTTTCTAACCGCATCTATCTAACGTAGTAAACTTCCGTATTTATTACGGGTTAGTCATTTCTACTTCTTGTATTTTATGCTACTCATTTACTTGACTTTCATCTATCCCTATACATATTTTTTTTTGCACAATTTAGAGTAAGAGTAATCCAAGTAAAAAAATGCTTGATTGTGATTGCGAAGGTCGCGTACTCATTGACTGCTCCCGTTGCAAGGTAGACTGTTCCCGTTGCAACAGATACCGCTCCCGTTACAACAGATACCGCTCCCGTTGCAAGGTAGACTGCTCCCGTTACAACAGATACCGCTCCCGTTACAAGGTAGACTGCTCCCATTACAACAGATACCGCTCCCGCTGCAAGGTAGACTGCTCCCGTTAGAGTAATCCAAGTAAAGTTGCATCGACCCCTGCGGCTTATACCGTTTCCCAAAAAACTTATACAACAGGACTTACGCAAACAATAACCAAAACCCTTATTTTCAGGTAGAGGCAATTCATGAACATTGGTGTCAACTTAAGCTAGGAATAGCTTAGGAATGTGGATTAAATAAAGTGCACAAGTAGGGTGTGTTAGCGGAGCGTAACGCACCATTCCAAGTTAAATAAGAATTGCACGTTATTAAATTTGCGTTCCTTAACTGTTGGCTTCATCACCCACCTTGAACTAAAGTTCAAGGCTAACAGCTAAAGTCTACTGAAGTAGACTAGAGATTTTTGGAGGTATTTAGTCATCTTCAGATGACTTGTGCTATTAGCAAGGAACACTTTTCTCGCCGAACGCACACACGAATCTGCTCTGTTTCAATTTCTACCGTAGCTTCAGTTTCCTGTACTGTAAAAGGTGTTGTTGCCCATTCTGCATCATCCAGCGTCACAGCCCAAGAGCGGCGCGGCATAAATTCCCCAGTTGGTGCAAAACGGACGCGGATTAAATGGGGAGCAAGTACGCTGATGGTGAGGCGGGAGTCGCCGCAGTCAAAATTGATCGCGTTATGATCACAAGCTACGGCTTTGACATTGCTAACAGTTGTCCAAGGTTGGTTAGTAGTGGGTAGTTTTCTAAAATATTGCGGCATATCAGTTATTAAGCACGTTAACACCTGTCCGCATTCATGATTACAGACTTAATCAGCCTCAAACTCTTTCTTTTGCTAGAAGTTGAGTAAAAAATTAGGAGATATTTTTTAGCAAAATACGGTTTATGTGAGTTGGCGTTATAAAACAATTGTTGACCTGATAAAGTTTGCTAATATTAAGATGTTATTGAAAAAAATGATATTAATGTTGTATACTTACATGGTTTTGGCGATAAAAGTTAAGATGTAAAACGTTTTAATAAGTTGATTTTTATTTTGTATAAATCTAGTGAATAAAATAGAAAAGACCTTTGCACTGACAACACCGCTATATTATGTAAATGATGTCCCCCATATAGGCAGTGCTTATACGACGATCGCAGCAGATGTAGTAGCGCGATTTCACAGGCTGCTGGGGCATCAAGTATTGTTGATTACAGGTACAGATGAACATGGGCAAAAAATTCAGCGCTCGGCAGAAAGTTTAGGGAAAGCACCACAAGATTTTTGCGATGAGATTGTCCCTAGCTTCGTGAGTTTGTGGCAGTTACTAGACATTCAATACGATCGCTTTAGTCGGACTACTGCACCTCGTCATGAAGCGATCGTTAAAGAGTTCTTTGAGCGAGTATGGGAATCTGGTGATATCTACCAAGGGCAACAAAAAGGCTGGTACTGCGTATCCTGTGAAGAATTCAAAGAAGAACGGGAACTGCTAGAAGGAAACCGTTGCCCGATTCACACTAATAAAGAAGTCGAGTGGCGAGACGAGCAAAACTACTTTTTCCGCTTATCCAAATATCAAAATAAGCTAACAGAATTTTACCAATCTAGACCCGATTTTATTCAACCAGAAAGTCGGCGTAACGAAGTTATCAGCTTTGTTAATCAAGGACTACAAGACTTTTCAATTTCACGGGTAAATGTAGATTGGGGTTTTCCAGTACCAGTTGATCCTAAGCACACCCTTTATGTCTGGTTTGATGCCCTCCTCGGTTATGTAACGGCATTGCTAGAACCAGATGCAGAACCGACTTTAGCAAATGCCTTAGCAACATGGTGGCCGATTAACTTGCATCTAATAGGTAAAGATATTCTGCGCTTCCATGCAATTTACTGGCCAGCAATGCTGTTGTCGGCTGGTTTACCCTTGCCAGAGCGAGTATTTGGCCATGGCTTTTTGACTAAAGATGGCCTGAAGATGGGTAAAAGTCTGGGTAACACCCTTGATCCTGTAGCGTTAGTTCAGCGCTATGGTAGTGATGCCGTTCGTTATTACTTCCTTAAGGAAATCGAATTTGGCAGGGATGGAGATTTTAATGAGGTTAGGTTCATTAATGTTCTGAACGCAGATTTGGCAAATGATTTAGGTAATTTGCTTAATCGTACCTTGAACATGGTGAAGAAATACTGTGCTGAGAATAATGTACCATCAATCGGCAATGAAGGAATTCCTGACGAAAATCCTTTGAAAGCAATTGGTTTACCTCTAGGGGAAAAGGTAAAACAAGCATACCAGGAGCTAGCTTTCAATCAAGCTTGCGAAGTCATCCTTTTGCTGGTACAAGCTAGTAATAAGTTTATTGATGAACAAGCTCCTTGGTCATTATATAAACAGGGACAGCAGGAATCGGTGGAAAAAGTTCTCTACGCAGTTCTAGAATCAGTGAGACTTGCAGCCTATCTGCTATCTCCTATTATCCCAAACATCAGTAGCGATATTTATCAACAGCTTGGCTTTGACATAAACTTTAACGATCAAATCCAAAGTTCAGCGATCGCTCCTTTTGCCATCCATGCGACTTGGGGGATACTATCTAGTAAACAACAGTTGGGTACACCCCAACCGATTTTTAAGCGAATAGAACATCTAAAAAACGATTAGTCCTGATTAAACTCTGATTTTGTGCAATTTCTTATTTTCTCAAAAAATTTATCGGGGCTTACTTTAATTAGCCCCGGAACATTATCATAAGCCGCTGTGACTAGAATCTAAAAGTTGGTAATTTGTAGCAAAAATAACAGGAATAAAAATTGAGGTATGACAATGATGTTGAATAATTTGGAAAACGATTCAATATTTACGCCAGAACAAGTTTTAGAAAATCGGGGCAGGGTCGCCATATTTATTGATGGATCAAATCTATTTTACGCTGCACTGCAACTAGGTATTGAAATCGATTACACGAAGTTGTTATTTCGATTAACTGGAGGTTCTAGACTACTGCGTTCTTTTTTCTATACTGGCGTAGATCGGACAAACGAGAAGCAACAGGGGTTTTTGCTGTGGATGCGTCGCAATGGCTATCGAGTCATTGCGAAGGATTTGGTACAGCTACCAGATGGCTCCAAAAAAGCTAATTTGGATGTAGAAATAGCAGTAGATATGATGGCATTAGTTGATTCTTATGATA
Source organism: Chroococcales cyanobacterium (assembly GCA_038249935.1). Classification (GTDB taxonomy): domain Bacteria; phylum Cyanobacteriota; class Cyanobacteriia; order Cyanobacteriales; family Nostocaceae; genus Nostoc. The sequence goes on along the minus strand of JBBSCU010000066.1, from coordinate 9,370 downwards.
CCGCAGTTTTAGTTAGCGGTGATGGGGATTTGGCTTATGCGGTAAATTCAGTGAGCTATCGCGGCGTGCGGGTAGAAGTGGTGAGTTTGCGTTCGATGACTAGCGACAGCTTAATTAATGTAAGCGATCGCTACATTGATTTAGAAGCCATCAAAGAGGATATTCAAAAAACCCCTCGCCAAAGCTATCCATACCGTCCGTTATCTGGAATCGGTTTTTTGGAAGACAATAGATCTGGTGATGGACACTTAGAAATCCAAGAATGAATTATAAGTTTAATCTCAAGGGCAAAAGGAAGAAGTTTCTTCCCACACTCTCTTCTTTGTTTCTTTTACCTTTGACTTTTTTCTTGCTAACTGCTTTAGTTAGCTGCGGGGGCAAATCCCCCCCAGCTTCTCAACAAAATACTGCGGGTTCATCTAACCAAGATAGCAATTTGACTTTCTTTGATGTCACCCTAGAACAAGCAGATGAAATGGGAAGACCGATTTGGAAAGTTCAAGCTAAAACCGCAAAATACACCAAAGAAAAACAAATTGGTCAAGCTGAAAGTCCTTATGGTGAACTGTACCAAGATGGCAAAGTGGTTTACCAAATCAAGGCAGATGTAGCAGACATTGAACAAGATGGAAAGCAGTTGTTTCTTAAAGGTAAGATATTTGCCACAGATCCTAGTAATGGAATTGTGTTGCAAGGTAATGAATTAGAATGGCGACCCCAAGAAGATTTGTTGATTATCCGCAACCAAATCAACGGTACTCATAAACAACTACAAGCAGTGGCGCAAGAAGCACGAGTCAAAACCCGCGAACAGCGCATGGAATTTTCTGGAGGGGTAATAGCAAATTCGGCTGATCCCCAGTTGCAAGTACGAACTGAGCATTTAATCTGGAAAATCAAAGAGGAAAAGCTGATTGGCGATCGCCCCATCCAAATTGATCGCTACAAAAATAATAAAATTAGCGATCGGGGCAAAGGAAATGCTGCCGAAGTCAACTTAAAAACGAAAATTGCCACTATCCAAAAAAATGCTCAACTAGAATTACTAGACCCACCATTACAAATAGCTAGTAACTCTATGACTTGGAACATGAATACCGAAACTGTCACAACAAACTCGCCTACACGTATGTTCCAGCGTGTCGAAAATGTCACTGTGACAGCCAATCAAGGGGAAATGAAAATACCGCAAAAAACGGTTTATTTAACAGGTAACGTCAACGCTGTTGGGCAGCGTCGCCAATCTCTCAGATCCAATACACTAACTTGGTATCTAGACAATAAGTTAGTTGAGGCTCAGGGAAATGTAGTTTATCGGCAACTTGATCCCCCGTTAAACTTTGCAGGTGAAACAGCCGTTGGTAATTTGCAAACAGAAAATATTGTTGTCAAAGGTGGTAGTTCTAGCGGTAGAGTAGTGACGGAGATTATTCCCCAAGAAAAAGTTAATCGCCAGTAGAGACGGCGATTTATCGCGTCTCTACGGCGATTTATCGCGTCTCTACCAAGGATTAGAGAATTTGCAGAACAACTAGAGTCATGTCATCAGTGTTTTGCTTCTCAGAACCAATGAATTGCTGAACTTGGTCAAAAAGATAATCCACAATCTCCTCTGGCCTATTGCAGTACTTACAAGCAGTATTAAAGCTAGTGACAAAGTTATCTTCATCGAAGCGATCGCCACTAGCGGCAGCAGCATCGGTCAAGCCATCTGTATAGTAAATAATTGTATCCCCAGGCTCCAACTGTACCTGGGCATCTTCATATTGGCTGTTAGCATCCAAACCGATTAACATTCCTAAAGTATCTAAACGGCTAACAGTTTTCGTGGCTGCGTGCCACCACAAAGGAGGATTGTGGGCTGCATTGCTATAAGATAAAATTCGGTTATAGGGATTATATTCTGAGTAAAATAGCGTTACAAAGCGGTGGGAATTTTCTAAATCCGCATACATAACACGATTTAAGTTTTGCAGAATCCCGGCTGGGGAATTACCATGTAGCACTTCTCCCCGGAGCATTCCCCGCATCATCGTCATAATCAGCCCGGCGGGGACACCTTTGCCCATAACATCCCCAATAACCAAACCCCAGCGACCAGTTTCCACACTGTCTTTAGTGTTTGGCTGAATCTGATTATGATTAGTGGCGATAAAGTCGTAATAATCTCCCCCCACCCGATTAGCAGGTTTACAACGTGCTGCAAGGACTACACCAGGGATTGCGGGACATTGACGTGGTAGAAGTCGCCGTTGGATTTCTGCGCCAATTTCTAGTTCTTGGTCTAGGCGTTCTTTTTTTCTTAGTTCTACGCCTAGTTCATCGTTTTCGATCGCTACTGCTGTTTGGTCTGCCACTAACCTAACTAATTTTTGCCTAGTTTCTGTCCAACTATATTCTGGATCGCGGCTCAAGACGTAGAGCCATCCCCGTTCTGTATGCTTCACCAGAATCGCCGTACCAAAGATTTGCACATCTGGCCCCAGATAGCGATGCATTTGGTCATCCAAAATCCCCGTAGCATTTGCTAAAGGCGCAGCATTGGGTACAAGCGTGATTTGACTGCTGGCTATTTCTAGCGCTTTGCGGATATTCTTTCGCTGGCGACTATCTTGCCAATGTAGCTGCTCTAACCTGACTTGACCATTAGGTTTGTAGAGAAACAGGGCGCTGCCATCTGCGTCTGTTACTCTCGTTGCCATCAGCGGAATCAGTTCCAAAAACTGATTCAAATTATTGAAGCTTCTGAGGGCAAATCCTAAAGAACTTAGCAAATCTTGAATTTTATTCTGTTCCCGGTGCAACCTTGCCACGAGTTCTTTCAGCGCCACGACTGGTGTAACATCCGTTGCAGCACTACTATTGTTGTCAATGGGTTGAGAGGGCAGTTGAGACACAGGCACAGGTACTATTGCATTTTAAATTAGCAGATTTCAGATCACTTATAATCTTTTGGCTTTGGCATTGCTAAACCATAATTAGACAAGACTTGTCGCTTTAGCAAGAGTATAAAGACGTAACAGGGAAATTTTATAAGTATTTTATTTGCTTATTGCATTCCTGATTGAATATTAAGAATTTCCAGTCATGTATTTCTCATCAAAACCTAACCCGTAAAAATCACTAGTTTTGGTAATAGTTCAGAAAACATTTGATTTTTCATAACTTAATTCCCAAAGCATATCTCTAAATTCATAAAAATACTTTATTAAAAGAATAATTCATGACGTTTTTAGAGTGACTCTTTGGTCAGAGGCAACTAGGAAACTAGAAGTCTTTTGAGTGAAAACCTCTAGAAGCGCTCAAATCGAGCCTGGGTTTGGTAAAAAACAGACTTGCACTCATTCCCAAATCTGAGAATTTGTAAATTAAGTCTGTAAATATTTAATTTGTATACCATAATTGCCGGGATAATCGCCAAAATTGAGCTTTTCCATTTTTAATTTCTCATCTTAGGAATTTTGAGTTGCTGAAGAAAGATGCGAAAATTCAACCCATTGAAACGGGATAAAAGTGTTTGAAAAGTATTGGGCAAGTAGCGATTTTTACTCGTTAGGGCTAGGATATTTTTACTTGCTTTTAGTAAAGACTTCAACCTTTACTACAAACCTTTAATTATTCACGCCCACCTACTTAGTACAACAGCGGAAATAAACCAACCATTGCAAATCAATATAACGCTTGCGGTATGGGAATTCCGAATTTCGCACAGTCGTACTATCCACTTAAGAGCGCCTCGACAAATTCATAGCTAGAAAAGGGGCGCAAGTCTTCAATTCCTTCGCCAGCACCAATAAAGCGAATCGGTAAACCTAGCTGCTGCACAACAGCAAGGGCAACGCCGCCTTTAGCAGTGCCATCTAGCTTGGTTAAGACAACGCCACTCAGTTGGGCAGCTTGAGAGAAAACCTCAGCTTGCCGCAGTCCATTTTGACCTAAAGTGGCATCTAGAACTAATAACGATTCTACTTTAGCATTTGGGGCTTTTTTGGCGATAATTCGCCGGATTTTACCGAGTTCGTCCATTAAATTTTTCTTGTTTTGCAGTCGCCCAGCAGTATCTACCAGAAGTAATTCTGTTTGACGCGCTTGGGCGGCTGCGATCGCATCAAATACAACTGCCGCCGGATCTGTATTCTTCCCAGGATTGGCAATTACTTCTACACCACTTCTACTACCCCAAACCTTCACCTGTTCTACAGCGGCGGCGCGGAAAGTGTCTGCTGCCCCAATCAAGCATTTATAACCAGATTTCTGTCCCAGATGGGCAATTTTGCCGATGGTAGTGGTTTTACCAGCACCATTCACCCCAGTAATTAACCAAATATTCAGGGTTTCTTTTTCTGGAGTAAAGCTAGTTTTGTGGGATGCTTTGGTCGGCGCATCCAGCATATCCCGGAGAATTTTTTTCAGGTAAGCGATCGCTTCTTCTGGTGCAGTGACTTCTTCTCGAAGTTTTTTCTGTAGGGCATTGATAATAAAGTCTGTCGCCTGTACACCCACATCAGCTTGCAGGAGCAATGCCTCAATTTCTGTCACCGCAGCTTGGTTAAGCGGTCCTTGACCAACGATCGCCTTTAGTTGGTTGAGGATGCTACGGCGAGTTTTGTCTAACCCTTGCCGGAGCTTTTTCAGCCAGGTAATTTCTTCAATAGAAACGTCTTCTGGACTTCTACCTTGAGCCGCTAGGACTCTCGCCGACCAGACAAACCCATCATCAAATACCACTTCTGTATCTGAGGTTGCAGCTACTGGCTGTACTACCTCCGGTTCTGGGACTTCAATGGCGGTGGCTATTAGTTGTTCCAGCTTTGTTTGCCGTTCTGCCGCCGCCCGTTCTAAGAAGGATAAGCTGGCTGGTGCTGTTGGCTGTGTTGCCTCTGGTGTAGCTACAGGTATTGATTCAGCTTCACTTGTATTTACTTCTCGACTGGAGACATCTAGCTGATCAGCAATTGCTGCTATTGAGGAATCTTCTGTAATTTCTTCCTCAGCAGCTGCTTGAGTAACTTCTGGCTGTGCTGTTTCTAAGATTGTACTGGCAGATTCCTCAGTTGGTTTCGGTTCGATGATTTCCGTTTGTGCTGATAATTCTGTTGAATCAGACAGGGTTTCTACTACCTGGGATTGTTGTTTTTGCTGGATATTTTTGTATGCAGCTTTAGCAAACGCCAACAAATCTGGTGTAGTTTCAGCAGTTGGTGTTAACGTTTCGGCTGGCTCTGCTTGGGGTTCTTGTGCAGAAGGCGTTTCTTCCTGCTTTTCATCAGAGGGGGTGTTAGAGGAATCGTTATGTTGACGACGGAACCAATTAAAAACCATTGCAGCAGTATTAGTTGTTATGCGAATTATAAGTTATGAGTTTAATTTAACTTTTCACTTGACAAAACCTGCCTCCGCAGGTCAGAAAACCCTTAATTTTCTCCTAGTCCAGGGAGGTGGACTAAGTGTTGTGTAGTAGCAAATTCTATTCGCCTAATACTTTTCTCTACTGGCAGTATAGGAATTACGAATTACCCGGCTATGCGGTTTTTTTCTGCTCTGTGACTCGACGCAGAACACCGTTAATAAACCGATGACCTTCGTCTCCACTGTAGCGTTTGGCTAGTTCCACTGCTTCGTTGATGGCGATGCTGTTGGGAACTCCTAAGAACTCCATTTCTGCCACAGCGATTTGGAGGATATCGTGGTCAATTTGGGCGAGGCGATTTACTTGCCAATCTACTAAGGCAGTAGAAATAAGTTGATCTATAACATCACGATGTTCGTTGACTGTAATCACAAGCTCTTTAGCGTAATTGCGAACTCCCTTGTCCTGATTAGCTAGCTGAATCAATTCCGGGAAATCAACTGCGGTACCCAACTGATTGATTGCTGTCTGGGTGCAGACGATCGCCTCTTGAAGCATTGTTCTAGCAGTATCGAGGTCGGAGGCTCGAGTTTGGCTACTTAAGAGGCGATCGTTGCTGCGTTGTAGTTCACCTGCGGCATTATTGAGAGTGTCTTGCACTTCTAAAGTCAGGGTGCGTACTGCTCCTAATACCAACTTGGATACTAGTTGATCGTCTTGCAATTTATCCAATTTCTTTGGGTTGACTGGCAATTGGCTAATGCTCAAAAGCGCCAATTCACGAGCAATTTGCTGGGGTTTACGAGGTTGCATAAAAGTCAGGGGTGATTGTGCGAGAACTGATTAACTAGGCGGGACAGACTTGCAAGTTTATCAATTTTGGCACAGTCAAACAACAACATTACGCATTTGCTTCTGACTTTGCCGGATTGATTTTAAGTTTCTTCAACGGGACTAACCTGCTGCTTGATTTCGTCGTGTTTGACTTCCAGTGTGAACTCTTTGGGGGCGACAATACCACCTGACACAACTATTTTAAAGGCGTCTTCAATCGACATAGAGAGGTTCACCACCTCGTCCTCAGGGACGACTGCGTACCATCCGGTAGTCGGATTTGGGGTGGTGGGGATAAAAACACTCAGCACGGGACGAGGCATTTGGGCCTGGATATCACTGCTAATCGCACTAGTGACAAAGGCGATCGCCCAAATTCCTCGGCGGGGATACTCTAACAAAATTACCCGGCGAAACTTGCCATTGGAATCTTTTAATATTGTTTCCAAAAGCTGCTTGAGGGTTTTATATACTTGTCCAGCTAAAGGAATAGCCTGTAAGAACCGCTCACCAAAATCTAGCAACCACCGCCCAGCAATATTTCGAGCCATCAAGCCCATTAATAGTATACTTAGTAACGGTACAGCCAATCCTACTAACAAATTAAGTATATTTACTAAAATTGGGTTTAACCCATCAAAGGGATTAAGTTGTTTAGGAATTTGGGTGAGAAAGTTGATTACCCAAGTAGCAATGGTAATTGTCAGCCAGATAGTAGTTGCTAAGGGAATTACTACCAACAAACCAGCAATCAGGTCGTTTTTTAAGTCCTGTTTTAGGCGATCGATTGCCAAGCCTCGATTCTCCTGTTTTAAGTTAGAGGAACTTTGATTATTAATATCCATACCAGTAGATTCGTCAAATTCCGAAGATTTTAACTTTAGGCAGCTTTCACCACAAGTAACTGTCCAAAACGCTAGCAGCTTGATTGCTGCCACAAAAATACGTATTTGTTCCTGGAAATCAGCTATTCTCCTACAAGAATATATGTAAAAGCCTACCAATCCGACGGCGGCTGGCTAGTCTTAGAGAGTGTTACTTTTCTTTATAAGACTTGTAAATGATTGTTGCAAGTCTCTCAGGTATTACTAATCTACCGTGCTAAATCAAAATCTGCTTATGATTGCGAAACCATGACCCGGTAAGCTGAGGAATTATTTTGTCTAGTTAGTCACTCACATCTGAGCAGGAGTGGCTTTTCTGAAAAGGTCTGTTAAAAATATTAATTTATTATGGTGGTTTTCCTTTAGATGGAACACGCGGTAGGATAATACGACTGTGCTGTCCTACTTTTAAAGTATAATTTTGCGATCAAGCGGGTACGCGATCGCAAAATTATAATTTTAATCTCCAGTCCCCTTCTGACGACATCAGCCTGCGTAGTTTCTGAATCCGCGCACTATAGCTGTTGTGTGCTTTCCTCTGCAATAGTTGCTTTTGCGTCTAAATTAGGTTTTGGTAGATACTTCATTTCCCAAACTTTGAGCAAAATTAGGTATTCGTAGAATGCCTGCAACGTACACCAAGCAAGACCGGCGCGCCCGTCTAAGCAGCCGCCTAAAATAAAATACATATATATAAAGCGCAGCAACGGTCTGCCGGGTAAACGCAAAGACAAATCTTTTAAGGCGCGGCGTTTTTCGACTTCCGATTTGCCAAAGAATAAATTTCGCCAGTTGACCTTTCCTTCTTCTAATTGATACACTGTTTCTTGAGCTTCATCCGTGGAATAACGGTTATGCTTTTCAATCCAGCGGCTTAAGCCTTTGCTACAAGTGTAGTGGGGGTATGTTTCTTTTAAAAAGCCAGTTGCACCGTCACAAACTTCCCGCTCAGTATGGCCGTAGTCTGTGAACCAGACTTTACCGTGGCAAAAGAGGCGCATTTGGTAGCGGGGATACTGTGTGCTGTAGCGAATCCAATGATTCATGAACATGACACGTTCAGCCACGTAGTAACCAATATAATCTGGATTCTGACTTGCCTTTTCGCATTCCGCGAACAATTCTGGTGTCATGCGCTCATCAGCTTCAAGAATGTAAACCCATTCATGCTTCAGCGGGATAGACTCTAACATCCAGGTGCGTTGGCGTCCGTGGCTTTCAAAAGCGTGTTGGACGACGCGGATGGGATAGCGACTGGCGATTTCTACAGTGCGATCGCTACTGCATGAGTCTACAACAATGATGTCATCCGATAGCATCGCCGATTCGATACAAGCAGCAATATCTAGCTCTTCGTTATATGTAAGTATGTAAATTGAAAACATTACCCAGATTTTATAGTTAAAAGTTAAAAGCGCGATTAATTTCGTCTGTACAGGTTAGAAGTAGAGACGCGATTAATCGCGTCTGTTGTCTCCTTGTCTCCCTACTCCTTTAGTGATTAGCGTGCGGTAGCTCTAGGTTTACCACCTTGTACAGCACCCATACCTCTTAAACCTGTCCAGCCGATGATTATGTAACCAATGGACAACAGCAAACTGCTAATACTAATTCGCAGTCCAGACTTCCAAGCAGCATCTTTAGCTTGTTTCTCAGCATCTTCTCTGCGCTGGCGAACTTGGCTTACTTGTTGAGTTCGCACCGTCTGAATATCTGTTTGTTGTTCAACAGCTTTGTCAAGTACTTGGGGATCGGTTTTAGCCTTCTTCAGTAACTCTTTGATATTTGGAGGAATTTGAGAGCTTTCAAGTGCTTGCTTATATTTTTGCTCATCTTTGAGTATTTCACTAAACTGAGCCTTGGTTTGGTTTCGCAATTGTTCTAGTTGAGCTTTTCCTTGCTCAGTATTCAGTTGTGCTTGCAATTGCGATAACCGACTGTTTAGTTGATTTTCTGCCTGATCTGCTTCTTGGGTAATTCGGTTGAGTGTTTGAGTCTTAGCTTGATTCACGTTGTTAAGGTGCAGGGGAAAAATCAGCAAGAACATCAACCCTAAAATACTTGACACAATCAAGATGGGAAATCTTAAATCAATAGCCTGGGAGCGATCGCTTGCTGCATCAGTATTATCAATCCAATACCCAGCAAATAGAAGCCCCAAACCTACCAGAGGAACAATTCCCCGATCAACTAGTGCTGTTGCCAAGTTGATCTGCCATACTCGATCAGTAGGTTGGAAGGGTAACAATAGAATCAAAAAGTCAACGAAAAAGGACAAAATGCAGATTATTCCAACTACTTT
>JBBSCU010000065.1:0-21920 GCA_038249935.1 Chroococcales cyanobacterium | reverse complement strand
TACAAGGTGCAGAATATGCCTTTCGCCAAGCTTTGCAGCATGACCCTAACCTGGGAGCAGCGCGGAACTATTTAGGTAATATCTTCTTGCAGCAAAATCGCCTGGATGTAGCTTTACAAGAGTATGCAGAGGCGGTGAGAGTTAATCCCAATTTTAGTGAAGCTTATTACAACTTAGGGTTAGTGTTGCACCGACAAGGAGAAAAAGAGGCAGCAATTACGGCTTATCGCCAGAGCCTTGTGATAGATTCCACAAGAGTAGCAGCGCTGTATAATCTGGGTTTAGCACTGTATGAACAAGGACAGCTAGAAGAAGCGATCGCTGCATACCAGCAAGCAATTAATCTGGATCGCAGCAATGCCAATATTTATTTTAACCTAGCGATCGCCTTGCAAAAACAAGGTAAAATAGAACCTGCGATCGCAGCCTATCGCCAAGCCTTGCAGCTAAATCCTCAAAATGCCCCAGCTTACAACAACATGGCTAGTTTGCTAGCAATTCAAGGTCAAGGTTCTGAATCTATTTCTGCTTATCGGCAAGCTATTCGCCAAAATCCCAAAAACGCCTCAGTTTACTATAACTTGGGAGTGATTTTATATAATCAGGGTGATATCAAAAATGCCAGTAGAGCATTAATGCGTTCCCATAATATCTACCTCAATCAAGGGAACACTGAGCAAGCTGAGAAAATTGAACAGCTAATGCAGCAAATTGCTCAAAAGAAAGAGCAACTGCAACCTCAAGTTAGTCAAACAGCTATTCCTACAAGTAATGTAATACAAACACCTGAGCCACAGACCCCAAATCAACCAGAAACGCCAGCCAACCCTGTCTCCGTTGAACCATAATCAACTTCAACGAGTCCCGAACAATAAAAAACTCAGAGTTAGGAATAAATTAATAACTTCTAACTCTACCAATTTTAGATTTTGAATTTTGGATTGAAGTAAAAATCTAAAATCTAAAATCTAAAATTGAATGATCTCTAACTTTTTTTAAATCGGCAAACGATTGATATCTTTATTGCAACCAATAACAACCATTGCTGTACCACGCTCTAAACGCTTGGTGGGGTCAGGATTAATTTGAAATTTACCATCCTGACTTACTGCTAGCAAATTTAAACCGTAGCGGTTACGAAGTTGAAGTTCGGTAATCGTTTTGCCGTGAAATTCATCAGGTACAATCAACTCTACAATACTATTATCTGGGTCTAGGTCAAATCGATCTAGAATTGCTGGTTTGGTGAGGGTACGCGCTAGGGCACAACCCGCTTCATACTCAGGAAAAACAACATGATCTGCTCCTACTCGCCCCAACAGTTTACGATGAACTTCACTAGAAGCTTTGGCAACTACATGGGGTACACCAGCCTCTTTTACATTTAGAGTAGTTATGATGCTTTCTTGAACGTAGTTGCCAATCGCTATAATTACAGTATCAAATTCAAAAATTCCAGCTTCTTTGAGTGCGGCTGGTTCTGTAGAGTCTAGTTGTAAAGCATGACCAACAATTCCCTCAGTCAATGCTTCTGAAACTCGTTTTTCATCAATATCTATTGCCAGTACTTGATAACCAAAATTGTGTAGTGTAGAACAGACAGACCTACCAAAACGACCTAACCCAATTACAGCAAATTGGTGGTTATCTTTACGTAAACTGCGAAAAAAACTTAATGATGACAGATTCACCCTTGTTATCCTTATTATGGCTCCCTGTGTTTAGGGCAAAAAACGGTTATAACGCTTGAATTAAAAATTTTATTTTTTGCCTTAGAATGTATATTCTATCAGTTTCGTTTTCGTTGTTAGTAATTAGTTAGGAGTTGGGAGTTAGGAATTATTAGTCTGCCCATACTGCCTCATTTCCCTCATCTCCCTAACTATCCCACGAGTAAATTTTCTTCAGGATAGTGAATTCTGGTAGGACGTGGATCTCCTAGTACAGCTGACATCAGTAATAAAACACCTACTCTTCCAACGTACATAGTGACAATTAAGATCAGCTTTGCGGCTATAGAGACACTTCCTGTAATGCCTGTAGAAAGCCCGACGGTAGCGAAGGCTGATACCACTTCAAACAAAATTTTAATAAAATCTAATTTTGGATCTGTGAGGCTTATTAAAATAGTAGCTAAAATCACGGTTACTACTGAACCGACTAATACACCCACAGCTTTCAAAATTAAAGATATTGCTATCTTGCGATCGTACAATAAAACTTCTTCTTTTCCCTGAAGAATCGTTTTGGTGCAGCTAGTCAAGACTCTCAGAGTAGTTGTTTTCATACCTCCTCCCGTACCACCTGGACTTGCACCAATAAACATCAGCGCAATCGTAATAAATAGACCGGCGGTGGTCATTTTGCTAATATCGACGGTGTTAAAACCGGCAGTTCTGGGAGTAACTGATTGAAACCAAGCTACTAATAACTGACCACGTAAATTTAGAGAACCGAATGTTCCAATATTTCGGATTTCTATACAGAAAAAGGCAATAAATCCTATTACTAATAATATAATAGTTGTGCTGGTTGCGACTTTAAAATCTAGGGTAAATACTTGAGCTTTAGTTTTTTGGAGGATGCGATCGCGCAACCAAAGATACATTTCCAAAATTACCTGATAGCCAATCCCCCCAAAGATAATTAACAGGCTGATAGTGAAGACTACTAAGAAAGATGACTGATATCCAATTAAGTTATCTTGAAACAAACTAAAACCAGCATTATTCCAAGCATTGATACTATGAAAAATCGCTAACCAAAGTCCTTGACTCCACCCGTAATCAGGAACAAAAGCAGGTAAAAGTAAGAATACTCCTGTAATTTCAAAAATTAAAGTTGTAGCAATAATTGAGCGGATAACTTCGGAGCTACCACTCATTCCCGGTCGGTCTAAAGCTTGTTGAATTGCTATTTTTTGCCGCATATCAAACTTCCGTCCAATGAGCAAAATCAGGAATGTGGTAGTTGTCATGTAGCCCAACCCACCAATCTGAGCTAAGAGTGCAATAAATAACTGACCCCAAAATGAAAAATACGTACCAGGATCAACTACTGATAAACCTGTGACACAAACTGCGGATGTCGAGGTAAATAGTGCCACAATCAGGTTATTCCATGTACCATCGCTAGTAGAGAAAGGCATAATCAACAGGATACTACCGACAGCAATGACCGCCAGAAACCCTAAACAAATTGTGCGAGCAACAGTCATAATTAATTCGTAATTCGTAATTAAGAAAGTTAGATTTAACCGGGGTTTACACTTTTTGTATATGTAGGTTTTTTTGATGATTGGTATAAATTCGAGCAAGAACAGTTTATTAAGGTAAAACCAATCAATTTTTTTAGGGAGGATACATCACACTTGACCTTCCCTTAAAGTCAAAATACCCTTATTTAATTAAAAACATATATGGTAGCCTACCAGTATGTTTTTTAAATTCGGCTTTGTCTTAACACTGCTTTTTTCATGAGTGCAACACTTTACCAGCAAATTCAGCAATTTTACGATGCTTCCTCTGGTCTGTGGGAACAGATTTGGGGCGAACACATGCACCACGGCTACTATGGCGCTGATGGTAGCCAGAAAAAAGACCGTCGTCAGGCTCAAATTGATTTAATCGAAGAATTGCTCAATTGGGCAGGGGTACAAGCAGCGTCAAATATCCTGGATGTGGGTTGTGGTATTGGCGGCAGTTCTTTATACCTGGCAGAAAAGTTTAATGCTAAAGCAACAGGGATTACATTGAGTCCGGTGCAAGCTGCCAGAGCAACGGAACGCGCACTAGAGGCGAATTTGAGTCTGAGAACACAGTTTCAGGTAGCAAATGCTCAAGCGATGCCCTTTGCTGATGATTCTTTTGACTTGGTTTGGTCGTTGGAAAGCGGTGAACATATGCCAGATAAAACCAAGTTTCTCCAGGAGTGCTATCGGGTGTTGAAACCGGGTGGCAAGTTGATTATGGTAACTTGGTGTCATCGACCGACTGATAAGTTACCACTGACGGCGGATGAGGAAAAGCACTTGCAGGATATTTATCGGGTGTATTGTTTACCTTATGTGATTTCTTTGCCAGAGTATGAAGCGATCGCACATCAACTACCATTACATAATATCCGCACCGCCGATTGGTCAACCGCCGTCGCCCCCTTTTGGAATGTAGTGATTGATTCTGCCTTCACTCCCCAAGCGCTTTGGGGCTTACTAAATGCCGGTTGGACTACCATTCAAGGAGCATTATCACTGGGGTTGATGCGTCGCGGTTATGAGCGTGGATTAGTTCGGTTTGGGTTGATATCTGGGATTAAGTAAAGACGTGATAAATATCTCTGACAGGCATTAGTCGAAAATAGCTGCAAAAATACAGTTTTAATCTAGCAAAACTATTTTACAAAGGCGGGATGTTGCCCTCTGGCGGCGAAAAGTTGGATAAAGCCTTCTCAACGCCTGGTAAGTTTGATAAAAAAGCGATCGCTCCATAAAATAAAAGTGCGATCGCTATATCTTATACTTGTTATTGAATGACTAAATATCTTGCTCGCTCAACTCGCGTGTGATGTGATCAAATGGTTCATCCACAAAAGCAGTATTAACTACACCTGCGGCTCTCACCTGTTCCTTAATCAAATCCTTGAGAATCTGGATACCGCGAACCGTAGGCCCAATAGGCACGCTTAAAGAATTGTAGGTTTCCCGCAGCCCTTGCAGCACACGCTCATCCAATACATTCGTGTTGCCAGCAACCAGCGCATAGGTGGCATAGCGCAGGTAGTAGTCCATATCCCGCAGACAAGCCGCATAACGACGAGTTGTATAAGCATTTCCACCGGGGCGAATCAATTCTGGCAGTTCTTCAAATAACTTTATACCAGCTTGCTTGATCAGCGCCGCCGCATTAGAATTAATCGCCGCCGCCGCTTGTACTCTTGCTGTACCACTATCAAAGTAAGACTTTAGGCTATCGATCGCATTCCGGTCAAAATACCGGCCAGTTACGTCATAATTCTTAATTAAACTTGTTACCGCATCGCGCATTCCTTTTTCTCCCAATCTTTGCTATTTATGGTTTGATATTTATTTGGCTGCACTTATGCACCAGTAAACTTTTGTGCTATTTAAAATACATTTGGCACAAAAACAACTCATTCACTATTTAAGGATTTTATGCCAAAGTTGACCCCTATGCGATGAATTTTCCAGTTTTGTACAGATGATCGTCGAAAGGTTAATATAACCTGAGAATCCAGATATCTGTAACACAAACTACAAAATCTGCTAATGTCTAGTATTTAAGATATTTCAGGTGTGTCACGGCTTGATTGAGATCAGCAGGGGTTAGGATGCTTTGGAAGATTCTAGTTTTACTTTAGGAAATTGGTAGAGAAGGAGTAACAATGACAACACCACAAGAAGTCTTGAAGAGAATTCAAGATGAAAAAATTCAGCTGATTGATCTTAAATTCATCGATACAGTAGGGACTTGGCAGCACCTCACCGTGTTCCACAACCAAATCGATGAGACTGCATTCACAGATGGCGTACCTTTTGATGGTTCCAGCATCCGGGGTTGGAAAGCGATCAACGAATCGGACATGACAATGGTACTCGACTCCAACACTGCTTGGATCGACCCATTTATGGAAGTCCCAACGCTAAGTATAATTTGTAGCATCAAAGAACCCCGCACAGGCGAATGGTACAACCGTTGTCCACGGGTTATTGCTCAAAAAGCAGTAGATTACCTGGTTTCCACTGGTCTTGGTGACACAGCCTTCTTTGGCCCTGAAGCTGAGTTCTTTATCTTTGACAGTGCTAGGTTTGCACAAACAGCTAATGAAGGCTACTACTTCCTAGACTCCGCAGAAGGTGCTTGGAATTCCGGTAAAGCCGGTACCGATGAAAAACCCAACTTGGCTTACAAACCACGCTTCAAAGAAGGTTACTTCCCAGTTTCACCAACGGATTCTTTTCAAGATATCCGTACAGAGATGCTGTTGACGATGGAACAATTAGGTGTACCCATTGAAAAGCATCACCATGAAGTTGCTACTGGTGGTCAGTGCGAACTGGGTTTCCGCTTTGGGAAGTTGCTCGAAGCGGCTGACTGGTTGATGATTTACAAATATGTCATCAAGAACGTTGCTAAAAAATACGGCAAAACCGTCACCTTCATGCCAAAACCGATTTTTGGCGATAACGGTTCTGGAATGCACTGTCACCAATCCATCTGGAAAGATGGCAAACCTTTATTTGCAGGTGATAAGTATGCTGATTTGAGTGAAATGGCGTTGTACTACATTGGTGGTCTTCTCAAACACGCACCAGCACTGTTAGCAATTACCAACCCCAGTACCAACTCATACAAGCGCCTAGTGCCTGGTTATGAAGCTCCAGTGAATTTGGCTTATTCCCAAGGTAATCGTTCTGCTTCTATTCGGATTCCTTTATCTGGCACTAACCCCAAAGCCAAGCGTTTAGAATTCCGTTGTCCAGATGCTACTGCTAACCCCTACTTGGCATTTGCTGCAATGCTTTGTGCTGGTCTTGATGGCATCAAGAACAAAATCCATCCTGGTGAACCCTTAGATAAGAATATCTATGAACTCTCTCCAGAAGAATTGTCAAAGGTTCCTTCAACTCCAAGTTCTTTAGAACTGGCATTGCAAGCACTAGAAAACGACCACGCTTTCTTGACAGAATCAGGCGTCTTCACAGAAGACTTTATCGGAAATTGGATTGACTACAAGCTAGCTGAAGTCAAGCAGTTGCAACTGCGTCCTCATCCCTACGAGTTTTACCTCTATTACGATGCTTAATTAAGAGTCGTATTCAATTAAAAGTAACAAGTTTTGCCACCCTAAAGTAGAGGGTGGCTTTTTTTCCAGCGTTTTCAGTTGAGGTATTTAATCAAAAAATCAACCTTAAAACTCTGGAAACTTAGCTCATGGAAGCATGGCTGGGTCCATAAATCATCCGAGTGTTAGCATCTACCTTGCCTTGAATCGGGTTCCAGTAATGTGATGTTTCTTCAGAAAGACCAAGTTCTTGTGCAGCACGCATTAGCATTGATTGTTGGCGATTCTTGACTTGCTGATGTTCGCGCACCATTAACGCACGAGATTTATCTGCGATAGACATAACTATAGCCCTCTTTATTTTGTGAATATATAATCTTTGGTTCTTCTAAAAACTAATATAGCAAAAATTCTGTAACATAGGCTACCGAATTCGATTTATTTATAAAACTTTATATTTGCTTAAATATTAATTGGGTATTTTTCTGCCAAAAGCCCAGAAAATGTTTTTCAACCCAGCTTTGACAACTAAAATCATCTAGCTTGAGATTTGTTTGAGCTAAAGGCATACACCTTTCCAACAGTAGATAATTTATTCGTTACAATTGTTTACACAAGAACTATAAGTAATCAAAACTTGAGCTACTTTTATGCCTGACACTTTAACTAAGCTGACTTATCAGACCTTTCAACAGAGCAAAAATTACTTTGGTGTGGCACACAAAATATTAAGTTCACAGTTGAGGAACCTGGTGTATCCGACGCTGGAACAAAAGACCAAACCAATCCCGAAGGAGGTTGTACTCCAACTTCAACAGAGATTGAATCAGGTGCTAGAAACAGACTGGCAAGATGCCCAAAAAGGTGTGTATCCTGAAAGTTTGCTGTTTGATAACCCTTGGCAAGACTTTTTCCGCTACTATCCGCTGGTATGGCTAGATTTTCCTCAAATGTGGGAGCGGGTTAAACAACAGAATTACCAAGATTTTTCACCGGAAATAGACATAGATGGTTATCCCAGCTACTACGTGCAGAACTTCCATCACCAAAGTAATGGCTACTTAAGCGATATGTCAGCCAATTTATATGACTTACAGGTGGAAATTCTTTTTGGCGGGGCGGCTGATGTGATGCGGCGGCGGATTCTCGCTCCTCTCAAGCAAGGGCTGAAAGCTTTTGACTCGGTTTCACCAAAGCAAGTTCGGATTTTGGATGTGGCTTGTGGAACCGGGCGGACTCTGAAGTTGATTCGGGCGGCATTGCCTCAAGCATCCCTGTTTGGCACGGATTTGTCACCAGCTTATTTGCGTAAAGCAAATGAACTATTATCCCAAATTTCCGGAGAATTGCCGCAACTTTTAAAAGCGAATGCTGAAGAGTTACCTTATTTAGATAACTATTTTCATGCAGTAACTTCTGTTTTTCTCTTCCATGAGTTACCAGCGATCGCCCGTCAAAGTATCATTGAGCAATGCTTCCGGGTGACAAAACCAGGGGGAGCCTTTATTATCTGTGACTCAATTCAGTTGAGTGATTCACCTGAGTTGGAACAGATGATGGACTTTTTCCCTGAAGCTTTCCATGAACCATACTACAGGAATTATAGTACTGATGATTTGGTAGAACGTTTAGAGAGAGCAGGTTTTGAGAATATTGAAATGCAAGTCCATTTTATGAGTAAGTATTTTATTGCTCATAAGCCAGCTTGAAACGCCAAGCTTTACTAGTATCTTTTCTTTAGGTAAAATTCAAATAAAAAGGGCAGATGCAAAATTTTGCATCTGCCCTTGGGCGTAGAGTGATTTAAAATGCTTTACTAGACCTTTGCTAATAAAAGTTGGAGGGGCAAGAGTAGGTCAGGAATAGTAAGTATTTGCTGCCAAGTGCAATAGAGCTGTATTGCTTGTGCAAATCATGTCCTAGATAAACTCAGATGAAACGAAAAGAATTTTATGCTTTGGCAGAAGACGCCAAACAAGCGCCGGAGCTAAGATCAATTTTGATCGCCAGGATTGACGCCAACCATATAGACAAAGCTTACAGTTAAAATACTAAGCGATCGCTGAAGATTTTCGTGTGTCAACTGTACATATCTCTGCCAGAAAAGTGGTGTGGAAAATGTCAGCATAACATCCCGTTTTCTGGTAATTCTGTTCCATCGGGAAAAGAGGCATTACCCTACGGGAGTTAAACCACAGCATAGATATTTCGGAATTGTTGCGTAACTTCTCTACGCCCACTACCGCGATGACGTGGAGCGTCATCTGAATTTTGTTCAGATGCCGCCGAGAGCCACTGTTCCGAAGCAAGCATGGAAAGCAGCCCATAGGATAAGTGATTGACCATTGCTTGGCAGTTAGAAGCTAAAGGGCCGAACACTAGACTCGATACTAAAAATGAAATGGCAGCACGCATAGAAGATGTCTATTTTGGAACTCTCCACTTCACTGATACTTAGCTTTTTAATGAATATCCGGACAAATCATCAAAAGGTATTCTGTTTTACTGAAAATAAACTCTTCTTATCCATCGTTTAAATGTTCGACTAATAACCAATTACCAAAGTGATTCTGACGACCCCACAATGTGAGCAATTGTCCGTCGGGATAAGCGCGTAATTGCTCGTCAATATGCGATCGCAAAGTTACAAGCTGCCAATTTTGCGCTTGATGTCCAGTTGGTGCGGTGATTGTAAATCTGTATTCCTGCTGATTCAAGCGGTAGAAAACGCCTTTAAAACAGTCACTTTCCCGGATTAAGTCCTTGTCAAAAGTAGAGTTATCGGATTTATCTTCCGATGGACAAGGGCAATCACCACTAGCTGGATAGGCTTGTGGGTTATCTAAGTAATACAGTTGCCAGTGCAGCCAATCCGAATGATTAGGCGGTAGATTAAAAAAAGGAATGATTGCTGCCTTGGCGCGATCGTCTTGCAGTAAAGCCGTTTGCAGCGCCTTGACAGGTAAATCCCTCGGCTGACAGTTTAACTCTACACACATCGCTGCTGCCATTCCAGCTGCTTGACCAATGCCCATAACCACAGGTTGTAATCTGGTAGCCCCATTGGCAATGTGGGAGACAGAAATATTCTTTTCACACACCAAGAAACTATCTGTTGTGGCTGGAATTAAACAACTGTAGGGAATTGTAAAGGGAGTCCCAGTCCAGCGTCCTCCCCAACGGAGCGATTTAGGTTGGAGTGGAAATTCAACACCAGGATAATGATGGTCATTGGCGTAATTACCAACAGCGATCGCTTCGCAAACGCCAAGGGCGAACGCATCATTAAATACAGGTGCAACTCTACCTCCGGCAACTGGCAAAATATCCTGTTCTCGCACAGTAGTCAGTCCCACTAAGCGACGACTTTCCCGGTAGTAGGGATGCAATGCAAAAGCAGTAGAGGTGTGAGGAAATACTTGTTTTGCTAAACCATAACGACGACCAAGTTGATTTTGGATAAAACGGGCAAAATTTTGGCTGTACCAGCGAGATTCTTGGTTGAATTCATCTCTGGATAGCTCTGACTCTATCAGACGCTCTAGCCCTTGGCCGTAGTCATTGCCACAGATTGGCCAGTTAATCATGAATAAGCCACCAGGCAAACGTCCATAATTCAAAAAGCGCAAACCTCGCGCGTCCGGGTCTCCCGGCGTGAGAGTTTGCAAGACTGTCTCTGCTCCATAGCTGTTCCAAGCACCTGCAAACTGGGATGGATTATCATTAGGGGCAGATGGAATTTCTGGGGACGCAGCCACGCCCGTCGTAGACATCGCTTCACCAAAGTCTTGCATAATCACAACCCAAGTGGGCGCTTGCACCGGATATTTCTTGGTAAAAGAGTTAAAAGTCACTGGGGCGCTGGGTTCTCCCCACTCAGATTGCAATTCCCAGCCCCAACGGTAAGGTATATCAGCTAAAGCCAATAAATCTCCTAATTCTGTAGCGTCGAGAGTAATCTTGGCTGTGACAGCAAAATCAGCAAAGCGGACACCAATAATAGAATCACCTTGGCGGTAAACTTCTTTTGGAACTTGCTCAGAAATCCAGTGCAGATTGGGCAATTCCTGCACCCACTCGGCAAAAATCTCCGCCCCAATCCGAGGATCGTAACTAAAAAAGCTAACCCAACTGTTATCTAAGCCGCCTGGTTGTCGTTGTCGCAATTCCTGCAAAAACGCCCCCCATAACCCTGTTTGAAAGGCTTCTAATTCATTGCCATCGGGTGCAGACACTCCAGCAGAAGTTAGCATCCCCCCCAACCAAGAAAATTCACTCACTAAAATCGTTTTGGCTCCCCGTCGGGCTGCTTGAATAGCAGCCGCAGTGCCTCCGGTTCCTCCACCGACAACTAAAACATCAGCTGTATAGGTTTGATTGAGCATTTCTCACATCTCTGGAATGTCCCGCTATGTTCTCCAGTTAGGTTACATCAAGCAAGAGAATTTGTTTAGAAGCAGGGGGTGAGGCGGTGGAGATGCTATGTTATTGGTTTAATAGATTTTAGTTTTAGCTAGAATCCCCTGAAGTCACTCTTTATCAAGGAGATTGCTTAAATGTGTTGCGTAGGCGTAGCCCATCGTAGATATCGCTCCCTGATAATTGAGTCAAACTCATACTTCAAGTTAGAAATAAAAATTATGGGCAGTAAGTAAACTAAATACTGACGGTTATCGCAAAAGTTTACATCCATTAGACATCTCCAGAAATTAAATATGCGTTATGCAGAACCCTTGTAGAGACGCGAAATTTCGCGTCTCTACATTCATTATCGGAGATGTCTATTATGTTTTCCCTGACTAAAATCTCAGATTTTAGCTTTCGTCTCAATTCAATTCAATATAAGATATAAAACTTAAAATCCAAAATCAACATGGCAGACTTAACTCCTAATTCTAGTTTTAGTTTGACTCTGCGCTTGCAGATTCCCAATCGTGTGGGAATGTTAGCGTCAGTAACCCAGGCGATCGCCACCACTGGTGGTAATCTCGGTCAAATTGATCTAATCGAACAAACCCGCAAAGAATCCACCCGCGATCTGACTGTGGATGCTGCTAGTACTGAACACGCTGAAACCATTGTGCAAGCAGTGAAAGCATTGCCAGACATCAAGTTAATCAGTGTCTACGATCGCACCTTTAATTTGCATCGCGGTGGCAAAATCAGCATTGTTAGCAGAATTCCCCTAAAAAGTGTTTCCGATCTAGCAATGGCTTACACGCCCGGAGTTGGTCGAATTTGTACGGCGATCGCTCAAGACCCAGAGGAAGTTTATAAGTTAACCATCAAACAAAACACTGTTGCCATTGTTACCGATGGTAGTGCCGTTTTAGGATTGGGAAATTTGGGGCCAGCTGCGGCTCTACCAGTCATGGAGGGTAAAGCAATGCTATTCAAAGAATTTGCGGGGCTGGATGCTTTTCCCATCTGTCTGGCCACCCAAGATACAGAGGAAATTATCCAAACAGTCAAAAATATCGCTCCGGTTTTCGGCGGCGTGAATCTAGAGGATATTGCTGCACCTCGCTGTTTTGAAATAGAAGAAAGATTGCGCCAAGAGTTAGATATTCCCGTATTTCATGATGACCAGCACGGTACGGCAATTGTCACCTTGGCAGCATTGTTTAATTCCTTGAAGCTAGTACAGAAGTCAATGGCCGAAATCCACATCGTGATTAACGGTGCTGGGGCGGCTGGAATAGCGATCGCTCGGTTACTTCGGAAAGCTGGAGCCGAAAAAATCTGGATGTGCGACTCTAAAGGAATTATCTCTACCAGTCGCACCGACTTAACACCAGAAAAACTCGAATTTGCGGTAAAAGCTCAGGGTACATTAGCGGGTGCAATGCAAGGGGCAGATGTCTTTATTGGTGTCAGCGCACCGGGAGTTTTGACACCAGAAATGGTGCATTCAATGGCGAAAGACCCAATTGTGTTTGCAATGGCAAATCCGATTCCAGAGATTCAGCCAGAATTAATCAGTAAAGATGTTGCTGTCATCGCCACCGGTCGCAGTGATTACCCGAATCAAATTAATAACGTTTTGGCTTTTCCTGGGGTATTTCGTGGTGCTTTAGATTGTCGGGCAAAGACAATTACCACCACAATGTGTCTGGAAGCTGCAAATGCGATCGCTTCTTTGGTCAAGCCTTCCGACTTGGATCGGGAGCATATTATTCCTTCCGTCTTTGATGAGCGCGTCGTCACTGCTGTTGCTGCTGCTGTACAACAAGCAGCGCGTCAAGAAGGTATCGCTCGGAATTAATTAAAATAATGACTTTTGTGGGATTGGTATCTAGCCCATCCCACATCACTGCGTACTCCAGAGTTAGGGGAGATGGTAAGCGATATCTACGATGGGCTACGCCTACGCTACACAACCATACTATGCAATCTCCCATACGGAAATTGGCAAAACCAGCAAACCGTTTTGGAGATTCCCGATCATTTTATGATTTCGGTTGTGCAGCTTGTCTAACAACTTGTTCGTCCAAACCTAACGCTTGGGCTATCTGTTCAATACTCAATCCTAAAGCCCATAGCTGAGGTATTATTTCTAGCTTTCCTTCTAACTTGCCTTGTTCTTTACCTTCTTCTTTGCCTTGTTCTTTACCTTCTAACTTGCCTTGTTCTTTACCTTCTTCTTTGCCTTCTGCAAAAACATCTTGGTAAAATCTAGTTTGCTTTAACTCACTTAATTCAAACATTTTTGCCATCTCCTCCCGGCTCAAGCGCGGCAATTTGTAGATTAATATCGTTTCTATCAATTGTATAACTTCCCGCTGTTGGGCGGCATTGAGAATTTTTTTTCGGACGCTATTTACAATCTCTATAGCTTTCGTTGTCGCAGTGGATTCAGGTTCGATGATTAGTTTAACTGCCTCAATCCCGATTGATGATGTGGAAATTGAGCTTAACTCGTTCAGATAAACGCGAGTTACTCGTTGTGAGTTAAGTAATTCTGCATATCTTTCTGTATCTCCAGTATCAACGCACATCACGATGAATTTGTACAGTGCGTAAGTCCTAAACGCATCTATGCATACGACCTCCAGTTTAGTCTTGCTGACCAAACCCGGCAAACTCTTCTCCCACAGTCACCATCAGCTACTTTGATCATCAAAGGCTGATCAAGCGATCGCTCGTTATGTAGGTATGCCAGCCAACGATTATTGCTATCGTTGATGCAATTGCAAGATTTGCTAGATGATACTGCCTTAGCTGTGGGCAGCGAAGCTTATGCAGCCGCATTGCAAGTATACAACTATGCTAAAGCCAGTGGTCAGGGGACAGGTTTAGATACGATGGTTGAAGAAATGGGACAACGGTTTGCTCGTAGAAATCGCAAAATCAAGTCTCAACAGATAGCGCCGTAGAAAATAGCTGATCAATTGCATCGTTGAAATGCAAGTTTAAAGCTAAAAGCTTGAACGTTCGAGCAAAAAGGTCGGAGTTCCGAGTTCTAAGCCTCAACGTTCGAGCAAAAAGGTCGGAGTTCCGAGTTCAAAGGCTCAACGTTTGAGCAAAAAGGTCGGAGTTCCGAGTTCAAAGGCTCAACGTTCGAGCAAAAAGGTCGAAGTTCCGAGTTCAAAGCCTGAACCTTCGAGCAAAAAGGTCGAAGTTCCGAGTTCAAAGCTTGATATTGTGAATTTTAATCTTAAAGTTTGAGGTTCAGCAGTCTAAAATTTGAGCTAAAGTCGTAATATTTCAGGAGTCGAAGCTAAAGAATTTAGTAGACTCTTGATATTTCAAGGTTTCTTTACAAGAGATTGTGTATAACTACTGTGAAAGGCGCATCCTGAGAATTAGCCTCTAATTATAGAGCTTCCAGTATGGCAAGCAAAGAAATACACTGATGAATCCCTTAGAAACCTACCTCCAAGAACTGCGTGATATTCGGTCTACAGGTGCTGCGGTTAAAGAAACCTCCTATTACGGTGCGCTGGAACGGTTGTTTAATAATTTAGGGAAAGACTTAAAGCCCAAGATTCGCTGTGTCATGCAGTTGAAAAATCGCGGTGCAGGAATGCCAGATGGTGGGTTGTTCACTGCTCGACAGTTTCAGCGTCAGTCAGAGAATGAACCCGTGAATCCAGAGAATCCTGAGCGAGGTGTGATTGAGATTAAAGGCACAGGCGATAATACCTGGGTAATTGCAGACAGCAAGCAGGTTTCTAAATATTGGGAACGGTATAGTTCAGATAAGTCCAAAGCCCTCATGTAGAGACGCGATAAATCGCGTCTTCAATACACCAATTATCTACTCAGCAGCTTGCACTTTAAACATCAAATACGTCCCTCCTAGCCCTTCCACAATTGTCCGTGTATTGGCAATCATCATTTTCTGATAAGTGTCCCCGTCGCTTCCTGGTTCACCAAGTCCCTCAGCATACAACTTCCTTTCGGAAACTTTCACTTTAGCTTCTGTGGCTATAGATTCAATCAAATCAGAGCTAATTGCCGCCTCAGGAAAGATTGTTGAAACTTTAGCCCGTTTAATATTTATAATCAAATTTTTCACTCGTGATGCTGTTAGTTGTTTCTCACTACCAATACCTTCCAAACCCCCTGCCAATGAAATACCGTATGCTTTAGCGTAATAACCCAGTGCATCAGAAGTTGTAACTAACTTGCGTTGTTTGGCAGGAATACTGGTAATTCTTGACTTAATCCACCTATCTAATTGAGTGAGTTCATTTGTGATTTTTCTGGTATTACTGGTATAAACCTCTGCCTCACTAGATTCTAATTTTCTCAAGTTACTATTAATTACTTCTACCATCTTGATCGCATTCTTAGTATTGTGCCAAAGATGAGGATCGCTTACTTTCTTGCCGCGTTCCTGAAATTTTTGTGGTTTAGACACCGCAATTTGACCGACGGCTATTTTCGGTGCAGAGTTTTTACTCGCTTTAATTAATTTGATCAGATTTGATTCAAAATTATAACCCGTATAGAGAATAAGATTAGCTTGCTCAATGGCTTTACGATCTTCCGGTTTTGGTTTATAAAATTGGGGGTTAGCAGTAGGAGAAATTAAACAGGTAAGGTTAACTGTATTCCCGGCAACTTGTCTGGTTAAATCACATAGTACGCTTGTAGTTGCTACAACTTGGGGAAGATTTTCATTTACCTGGGTAGTGGTTTGAGTAAATGTAGTTCTTGCAGCTTGATTTCCACACCCAACAAATCCAATCGTCAACGCAACAAAAATAACTCGTAAGGAATTATTTGATGGTAGTTTTTTTGACATCCTAAACTCCTACTGGATGTATAAAAAAGATAATCATTATTTTTTAAGAAGAAGTCAGAATTTAGCTTGGGTAATGAGGGGAAAAAAGATCCAGCAATTTTTGGTTGGTGAACCACAAACGAGGTTTTTGCAGGCAAAATGTTACTTTATGCGACAGTCTAGAAAACTGGTAGAGGTAAGATCACAATGATAAAAGCGATGCTGAAGAGTCTCCGGTAAGAAATGTAGTGCAGTTCTCTGGCCGTCTGTTGAAGGGACTATACCATTGTGCTTAGGAATGTGGATTAAATAAAGTGCAAAAGTAGGGTGTGTTAGCGGAGCGTAACGCACCATTCCAAGTTAAATAAGAATTGCACGTTATTAAATTTGCGTTCCTTATGTGCCACAAAGGTCGCAAACTGACTAAGATTATTAGATTAAGGAGTGGAATGTAGTAATGATGGGGCGTATTGATCATACGGGTTGATTTTGCAAACCGAGTCGTGAATCTAAGGCAATTGTAGCTGTGGTTTTGCGAGGTGTGACCATACGCTTGTTACAAAATTGGCAAATTGGTGATTTTTTAGCCATCAGCGTTTGTTAAACTAATTTTCACCTAGTAAAGCCTTTCAATAGCGCTCAGAAAATCATCTAGCTACTCTTTATTACCATAATTAAGGCTGTACTTTGTGCCATAATTTTTATCGTCTACTTTTTTGATCATTAAATTAAGAACCAAGTCAAGTACATAGAACAATTCCTCAAAGCTAATATTGGTGAAGATAAACAATGGTAATTTTAGTTGTCGTCATTAACACCCTCGTTTCGCTGATACTACTTTATACAGCTTGGCGGGTATGGCAACTAAAACAGCAGTTAGCACACATAGCAGATAAGTTAACCGCCTATAAAAGTTGTACCCATGCCGTACTCGATCAAGCACCCGAAAATATTTATCTAAGCCAGCAGAATATTTATAATTTACGGCAGAAAAACCAGGCGCTACAGACGCAAATCCAACAAGTGCAGCAAATTCTCAGTCTGCTTTTGCTAGGACGACAAATCTGGCAGAGTTATTTTCGCAGGCTAGAGTTAACATCTGGTAAAAGAACAGTCGCAAAATGAGTTATGTCAGTTTCCGATGAACACTTATAATTAGGGATGGTGCGGGGAGTTTTAAATTATTAATAATTTCCGGTTTTGATATTAATGAATAAAAACAACATCTGTGACTGATATTTTGTCACGATAGATTTACTAGATAAAATCCGTTGGGTCTTGCAAGGGTAGAAAACCCACCTAAAATGGGTGTAAGGAGAAAAACAATAAGATGTCTAATAACCGTTCTGGAGTATTTGTTGGCGGTTTCATGCTAGGGGCTACTATCGGTGCTTTGACCGGTTTGCTAGTCGCTCCCCGCACAGGGCGCGAAACGCGTAAAATTTTGAAAAAATCTGCCACTGCTATCCCAGAATTGGCAGAAGATTTATCAACGAGTGTGCAAATCCAAGCAGATCGTCTTTCTGCTAGCGCCCTGCGAAACTGGGATGAGACTTTAGATAGATTAAAGGAAGCGATCGCAGCCGGTCTAGATGCTAGTCAGCAGGAAAGTCAAGTCTTGAGGCGGCAAACATCTCAAGAAGATCCAGATTCTCTTTCCCAGCAATTAGAACGCTCATAAATAACATAACCGTGATTGACCCCCTGTTTTGGTTGGGACTTTCCTTACTTTTAGTAGCCACAAGTTTGACTGCGGTTTTAGTGGCGGCAATACCGGCTTTGCAGGAGTTAGCACGTGCTGCTCGCAGTGCCGAAAAGCTATTTGATACCCTCTCACGGGAGTTACCGCCCACCTTAGATGCTATCCGCATGACTGGCTTAGAAATTACCGACTTAACTAATGATGTCGGTGAAGGTGTCAAAAATGCCAGTCAACTTGTTTCACAAGTTGACCAAAGCCTTGATAGTGCAAGAATTCAGGCTCAAAATCTGCAAGTAGGTACACGTACTATCTTTGTTGGTGTGAAAGCAGCTTGGAAAAACTTCACGCAGCAAAAACCTGTGGGACGAATAGGCGATCGCACCCCAAGCAATGAAAAACCACCACTAACGTTGCGAGAACGAGAGGTACTTGAGCTTGGGCAAGAAAATCGCCGGATCAAAGCAGAAGCGTACCATCCTAATGACGATTACAACGACGCTGCTAACTGGGAAACCAATTTTGATGACGAAGATTGACCAAAAAAGGATCTGAACAATGGGTATCGTAAAGCTAATTATGCAGCGATCGCTCTATGCTGCAAATCAAACCCTACAATGATTTGTATCGAGTAAATACATTATTCAAATAGATTTCCGTCATCAAATTTAGCTTGACCACGGGTAGCATACCAGCCACGATTATCATTTTTATTAAAGATATTTTGAGTATTTTAACTCATTGACAAAATAGACTTTATCTTAGCTTAACACTTCCCACTGCCCACTCCCAAAAACCCTTTGCGTTGATCCCTAGATTAGAGTAAAGTAAACAAGTGTAAAGAAGTATCACTTTTCCAATACTCTTTTAAAACAACTTGTTCAATTCCACCGTTGATATTTGTATAAAAACGTCCATGCAATCTTGTTTTTGGCGACGAATTCTGGTATCCATTGCAGTATTTTTCCTGGCTGGGTCAATTTGGGTCATGCATCCTGCCCCAGCAATGGCTTATGACAATCCTGACTTACTGCCTAACATCTTTACCCCAGTTGTAGACTTAGCAAAATCTCTTGCTGATTTGCAAGAAGAAAAGCTTGTCACAGATTTAGAACAGTTTGAAACCGATACGGGCTGGAAATTGCGAGTATTAACCCAGTATGACCGCACCCCAGGTCGGGCAGTCATAAAATATTGGGGTTTGGATGATAAAAGCATTTTACTAGTTGCCGATTCTCGCGGCGGTAACATCCTGAGTTTTAGTGTTGGCGATGCTGTCTATGAACTTTTACCCCGAACTTTCTGGATAGAACTGCAAACTCGCTTTGGTAATTTGTACTTTGTCCGAGAAGAAGGCGAAGACCAAGCCATTCTGCAAGCCCTAGAATCGGTAAAAGGCTGTTTGCTCAAAGGTGGTTGCAACGTTGTTCCCGGATTGCCGCGAGAGCAGTGGATTCTCACCTTGATTTCCTCAATTGTTGGTGGGGTGATTTGTGGATTTGCAGGTCAACCCCGTGAGAAAGGACAAATGTTTGCTTGGCAATGGGCTTTAATTTTCTCGCCTTTGTGGGGAATCTTGTTTATTGCCTTTGGCATTGGGCCAGTGGTGACACGCACAAGCGACTGGTTACCTCTAGTTCGCAATATCTCTGGGTTTCTCATTGGGGTTTTGGTTGCGTACCTATCTCCTATTTTCAGCCGCCCTTCTTCTACTAATGAGTTATGAGTGTTGAGTTAATTAAAATTCATAACTCCTAACTCCTAACTCTCTGAAGCTGATAAGCTGAAAACTAATATTTGAGAAGTTCAACAAAAATGGAATGGCACGTAACTGATGCTCAAAGTTTAGCAATCATTGATAGTGAAATTGGCGATCATGTCTTTTCACCCGCAGAGTATGAGATTGTGCGTCGGGTAATCTATGCCACGGCTGACTTTGAGTATAAGTCTTTGATTCGCTTCTCTGAGCGTGCCTTGCAAGCTGGGGCAGCAGCATTAGCCGCGCGTACCACAATTGTCGTAGATGTCCCGATGGTACAAGTAGGTATTGCCTCCGACATTCAAAACACCTTTGCCAATCCGGTGTATTGCAGCATGGAAGCTGTGACACGCCCCCAAAAAGAAAAAACTCGCGCAGCATGGGGAATAGAAACCTTAGCAAAGCGTTATCCAGAAGGTATTTTTGTGGTGGGTCAAGCGCAAACAGCATTGACAGCACTGTTAGATTTAATTGAAGCTGAGGAAATTAGACCCGCTTTAATAATTGCGACTCCAGTCGGATTCGTAAATGTTGATGAGGCTAAGGAGCGCTTACAAGACTCTCTAGTTCCACACATTACAATTGACAGTCGCAAAGGTAATGCAGTTGTAGCAGCTGCGATCGCTGATGGACTGGTAGACTTGGCTTGGCAAGCTTATGGACAAGATGGAAATGGGAGGAGTTAAGCAATTAAAAATTCACCCATTCAAAATGTTCGCGGAGGGTCTCGTAGAGAAAAAACGCAGGTCTAGATAGCTTTTTAGCAATTGCTAATATACAAATTTAATGCCTGTTAGCTGAAAAAAGTCGCCTTTACCGTATTCTGTATCCAAAAGAGTATTCAAAATTATTGAATATCCTGATATTTTTATTGAAGAGTCCAGATAAAGGAGCCTTTACTTGTGATAATTCAAGGTTTCAGTTTAAGCGCATATCTTGCAATTCCCTTGGTATTGAGTTTTTTAGTTGAGGGAGAAAAAATAAAAGTATCTTTAGTTGAAAACGCCCGTCAGGTATCAACTGAGCAGGAAATAATTATATCCAGCCGCAAGCCGAACAATACTAAGGTGACTGGGAAAACATACTATGTTAGTGGTAGCGGAAACGACAAAAATACTGGACTTTCTTCATCATCTGCCTTTAGAACAATTCAAAAGGCGGCAGATATTACGAAACCTGGTGACACTGTACTTATTATGAACGGAGTCTACAAGAATGCATACCGGAATGGTAACGTAGTATCAATTACACGCTCTGGAACTGCAAAGGCGTGGATTAAGTTTAAAGCATATCCTGGACATTTCCCGAAACTTCAGCACAATGGATGGAATGGAATTTTGATTCACAATGGAGCGTCATATATAGAGGTAAATGGGCTTGAGGTAATAGGGAACAATGCCAATGTGACCCTTGATTATGCGATGAGTGAGAAAACTAACAGACTAAACCCACTAACGAGTGGAAACTGCATCAATGTGGATGGACGAAAAAATGGTCATATTCACCATATACGTATTTTGAACAACAAGGTACATGGGTGTGGAGGAGGAGGTATTGGAGCAGAGGGAGCGGACTATGTGACAATAGATCGTAACGTGGTGTTTGATAATGCTTGGTACAGTGTCTACGCTAACAGTGGGATTTCAATGTTCCATAATAGAATGCTTGATAACTACCAAGGATACAAGATGTTCGTAACGAACAATAAGGTCTACAACAATCGACAGTATATTCCTTGGCTTAAGACCGGGACTATTACAGACGGTAATGGCATTATTATCGATGATTTAAAAGGTACTCAGATAAACTCGCGGTGGGGTGTATATAAAGGACGTACTTTAGTTAAAAACAATCTCACATTTAATAATGGTGGCTCAGGCATTCATGCATATTTAAGTGAGCGTGTTGATATTATAAATAATACAGCGTTTTTAAATAATCAGAGTCCAGAAATTACAGGTGGGCAAATATTTGCTAATACGTCATCTGACGTGAAAGTTTTAAATAACATTCTCTATGCTTTTCCTGGTAAAAATGTTAACAGTAAGTGGAAAAGTACAAAGGTGATTTATGATTACAATATATACCTCAATAGCTCTAAGGTAAGTGTTAAGGGGCTTAACGATATTGTTGCAGACCCAGAGTTTATAAAGGAGCATCCCATTTTAGCAAAAATATCTGGCGACTGGAATTCGCGGCTATCCAAAAAAAGTCAGCCTACACGGAATTCTATAAAGCCGACAGATTTTTTTTGTGAGCCAGTGACTTATAGTCTGAAAGGGAAACTTATCAAAGTAGGATGCTCCAATTTGTAAATTCCTCGATCGCTAGCTTTAGACTTAAGATTATGGCCGAGGATTAACAAAAGAATGTTTTGCAATTTTAATCCTCTTCTCTACGACGACGGCGAGGCCTTTCTCGCCTATTCT
>JBBSCU010000064.1:0-21952 GCA_038249935.1 Chroococcales cyanobacterium | reverse complement strand
TGATCCACAAACTACAACGATTTGACCAATGCTAGTCACGGGCGCTAACCTGATTTCGGGAACCCTTTAATCACTTGGTGATGAGTAAGGCGATCGCCAATCTCAAGACGGTTGCTGCTCCATGTCTTCATTCTTCCCTAGAGTTGCAGGTGTTCTTGTATTCTTTTATAGGAAAAAGTGCATAACTAATGCAAAGTGTAATCCTTACTGGGTAAAGCATACAGCGTTTTTTGAAATACCAAAATTCGGCACAAAACTAACGTAACAGCTAATGAGGGATAAAGTAGTCCAATAATACTGGTGTGCAAGGGTTATAGGCATTTTCACTGTGCCTGACAAGTAATCAAGCGAGTGCTACTTGCCAGAACAAGTAAAATACCCTACTTGCTCTAACGCTTTTTTCATAGGCACAGAAAAAGGTGCTTGCACACGAAAATCTCCATACAGTGCTTGCCAGCGTTCCCAGTTTCGTTTGACAAACCCACGCCGTAAAAATGGATGTATCCAAATTACGCTCATGCTCCATACCGATTCAATGTCACACCATGAACTCCACCCGACAATTAGATATTTCTCTGAGAGAATAGGGTTTGCAATGTAAACCTCAACTAGCCATTCGCGATCGTGCCCCTCATGACCACCTGTTATGCCGCAGATGTTAGATTCAGGGCATGATTTGTTCTCGGCTCGATAAAGTGTTCTGAAAGCCTGATACAAATGATCCTCAAAATCTGTAATCATGTATTTCTTACGGTAATCTCGTTTTGGCGCAATCATCCCAACATGAATATATGTAGAAAACTCGCTCAAGCCAACGCTTGACTTTTTTGAATCAATTTCGTGAGATGAACAATAGCGTCGATAGTTACCTAAAAAATTTTCTTCCTGCTTTAAATTAAGATTAATTTCAGGGATTAAATAAGGGTTGTTGATAATGGACGCTTTGATTTTTATTAATTGAGGTATTGTAACCATGATTGAGAATATATATGTTATTGCTGACTAATTATTATTATTATCAAAATGGGTGGACACTGCCACCCATAAAACTACAATTTTGTTAGCTCATCAAGCTCTGCGATCGCGGTCATTGTCTAAGCCGTGACTGAAAATTAGCTGTATCTCTGCCTGGGTTAGAACCTTGGCGCGTCCGTGCCGATTTATTTTCATCGTCAGACTGTAGACCCTGTAATCCCCAGCCTACAACGATTTGACACCAGATTAGTCAGAATTGCTTGACTGAGATTAGTAAAGGGCTAAGTGATATCTACACAATCAGTAGTTAATTCTAATGTTAGGAATTTATAGTTTTTAAGATTTTAAAGGGAATACTAAAATTTAAATTTCTCGTCGTAAAGTAAACAAATATATGGCTAATTGCCCTAACTGTGGTTCCAATCACATTCAACTCATAAGAGAAACTAATGTAAGTTGGGGACGTGCCATCGCTGGTTTAGCTTTGTTTGGTGTTGTAGGTGGTGCTGTTGGCGCTTTGACAGGCGAGAATAGAAATGTTAACGCTTGCCTAGATTGTGGTACATCTTGGAAAGCCGAGGAATTATATAAAATACTTCAACTGATAAAAAAGTTAACAAATATAAATCCAAATTTTACAATAGAAAAAGATCGGGTATTTCTTAATAATTTTATGTCAGAAATTACCCCTTATATAGAAGCTGTAGCACAAGCAGAGAAAGAATCTGAAAAACTTATTAAAGAGAGTGAAAATAAAAAATCTGAATATACTGCTCAAGGATGTAGCTTTGTTTTCTTTGTGCTACTTTTTGGGTTTATTTGTACTCCTATTTTTGCAAAATTTGATAGCTTATTTTTAATATTTCTAATATTTTTAATCATACCGATAACTGGACTATGTATTGGTATTTTTATAGACAGTAAGAATAAAAAATATATTGAGAAAGAAATAGAGAACGCCAAAAAGAAAGCTGATCAACTGAAGATAAGAGCCGAGTATAATTTCAAACGAAAAGTGGAAAATTTGGTGGACAATTACTTCATGAGTTAACTGGACGCTTTAAAGTTAAACCTTCTCAACCTTCCCAACGCTTTAGAATGCCCTACAACGCCTCTTAACCCCTTAGACGTTATCTTTCCGATAATTCCCTTAACACCCCGTAGCGTCTCTTGTGGCGACGGGGTTTCTTTTTGGTGGTTGGGTGCGATCGCGGTCATTGTCTAAGCCATCACTGAAAATTAGCTGTATCTCTTGCTGGCTGAGAATCTTAGCGAGTCCATGCCGATTGATTTTCATCGTCAGACTGTAGAACTTGTGATCCACAGCCTATAACGATTTGACAGCGATTAGTCAGAATTGCTTGACCGAACTGAGTGAAGAGGCAGTGTAAGGTTAGCATCATAATACGAAAATTTGATAATAGATAAACCTTAAAATAAGGAATTGCCATTATCAAGTTTTTAATTGCAATCAACTATTGTACTAACCTTGATATCAACAATATCAACATTTAATTTTTTACGAAGAACGTTAAAAATTGCTGTTAAATTATCCATAGTAGGATTTCCTTTTGCAGAAAGCATCCTATGAAGACTTTTACTTGGTTTAGAAGTTTCAATTGCAAGCTCTTCAAAACCTACAGTCCCATTCACAAGTTCTTTCAATATAAGTCTTGCAGTGTCTGGTTCACCATTAACGAAAAGAGTAATTGCTTCCTTAAATAAAGCTGTTGCAAATTCAGGATCATGTTTAACTCTTAAGTTAACTGTTTCTTTAAAGTCTCTAGTAAGTTCCATATTAGCTACCTCTTCTTAGACCCTTTGCCTTTCTCTTCACTAGCTTCTTTTTTTCTGTTTTTGTACTCTTCGTACAATTCCTTAGCCCGATCAATATCAGCTTCCTGAGTTTTCTTTGTTCCGCCACCAAATAAGACTATAAGTTGCTTGCCTTCTTGAGCAAGATAAATTCGATATCCAGGCCCCCAATTGATTTTATACTCGCCAATTCCGTCAAACCATTTTACATTCGATGTATTGCCCAACTCAAGTCGTGACTTAGCCACTGTCACTTTAACCGCAGGAAAAGTATCTAAGCTATCGAACCATTCTTTATAAGGGCTAGAACCATCTTCTTTAATGTATTCTTGAACTTTTATACTACACACCCCTATATAGTAACTTATATGTTACTATCTGTCAAACTAGAAAACATACGTCGCCTACGCGAGTTGATGAACAATTCCGAAAGGGATAACGATGACTAGCCAAAAGCCGTTGTAACCATATCTGAAAATTCCCTGTTGTGCGATCGCGGCGACGGGGAATTGTCTTTTGTGGGCTTATCTAAGTATAAAAAGCTTAATTTGTATCAGGTTTAGACTTTTTTTCTAACCAATAAGTTTGTGACACCTGTAAGCTATACGAGCTAAGGTTTTCAGCCGATTGAATGTGAAAAGTTTCTTGCATTTTAGCAGTTAGATTAGGCTACTGAGAGCGATCGCCTTCATCTAAATTGCAAAATTAGTACAGTTCATATTTCATTAACTGACAGGGTAGCGCTCCGTTGTACACCGCAATCCGCTGGGATGATTTTAGTCCAATGGATTGAGACAGTTCCTTGTTCCCACTCAGCACAAATGCAGTCCAGCCTTTGAAGCGTTGTTTCAGCACATCGCCCAAAAGTTGATAGAATGCCCCTAAATCACTATCTCGCCCCAGCCGTTCGCCATAAGGTGGATTGCAGAATAAAACCCCACTGTCTGCGGGGGCGACAACATCGGCAAGCTCCATTTGAGAAAACCATACATGGTTATCAACGCCGCAGTTTTCAGCATTGTTAATCGCTTGCTCAATTATATTTTCATCGCGATCGCTTCCCCAAATAGGTGCGGGAAGAGTATCCAGTTGGCTATCCTTAGCTTCTTGCAGCAGCTTTTCTAAAAGGGATAAATCAAAATCGAGCCAATTTTCAAATCCAAAGGACTCACGAAACAGCCCTGGCGCTATGTTCAGTGCCTTTAAGCTAGCTTCCAGGGGTAAAGTGCCAGATCCACAGAGAGGATCGTAGAACATCTGGTCTGGCTGCCAGCCCGAAAGTTGAATGAGGGCAGCAGCCAGAGATTCCTTGAGAGGGGCTACTCCAACCGCAGGGCGGTAGCCTCGGCGGTGTAGACTATTTCCAGAACTGTCGAGTTTCACGGTACAACTGTCGCGCTCAATATGAACATTGATCCGCACATCTGGATCATGAAGCTCTACATTTGAACGCTCGCCCAGATTCTCTTGCTGCTGATCAACGATCGCATTTTTGATCTGGAGAGATGTGAAGTGGGTGTGATTGAGGCGATCGTTTTTGCCCGTGGTAGTTACCGCCAGCGTCATGTCTGGCGTGAGATAGTTTACCCAATCGATTGTTTGAATGCCGCGATAGAGATCCTCAGCATCAAGGCATGGAAACTCATGGATATTCACCAAGATTCGGAACGGCAGCCTAGCCCAGAGGTTGACGCGATAAAGTAGGGTGCGATCGCCCTCAAAGGCGACACCACAAAATCCTGGCTCTACGGAATCGGCACCCAGTTGCTCTAACTCTTGAGCCGCGAGGGTTTCTAATCCACGAGCAACCGTTGCAAAATAATTCATAATTCGTAATTCGTAATTAATAGCTGCTAGCAACTCAAATTCTCTTAGTTTACGGAAGTGGACTTCTTTGCAAGACGCTATGGGTAGCTTACTTCTCCATTCGCGCAGCGAGGAGTACGTTTGTGTAGTAGCGTTCGCGTCAGCGTGCCGGAGGCTCTATTCTATTCGCCCAATACTTTCCCAAGATTCATCTAGAATTTTCTAAAATCAATCATTGTCTGGCGATAAGCATCTGGCAAACCTGTATCAAAACACTTGCCTTTAACAACATATCCTGTCATTCCTTCTTCCTGACGCAATCTTTCTAGACAAGATGTTAACTGAAATTCACCTCGTTCTCGGAAATTTTTATTGATGTGTTCTGCAAGAAAGTTAAAAATTTTCGGCGTTAGTAAATATAAGCCAAATATACCTAAAAAGTCATTTTCTGCCATTCCCTCGACACGCAAATGCTTTTGTGCATACTCAATGGTCGGTTTCTCATAGAGTTGTGTAATTGACAAAATCGAGTTTAACTCTTGCCAAACTCCTGTTATACACCCAGCTTTATGAATAATTTCTGCTGGCATTATAGATAAGCCTACAACGCTTTGATTAACTTGTTCGTAAACATCTAAAACTTGACTAGCACAAGATTTTTCAATGTCAGATGTATAAATGTGGTCGCCCAACAATAGCAAAAACGGCTCATCTTGCACCCAATCTTTGGCACAAAATACCGCATGACCATAGCCTAATTGCTCCTCTTGCAATAAGATGGTAATTTTGTTGCCTAAATCTTGCAAATATTGGCTATATTCTTGATTTTGCGGTGAGAGTTTATCTAAAAGTTCTTTTTTGGGTGGATTTTTTAATAAATTTTCAAATACTTCTTGATCGTCCGGCTGCACCACGATCGCCACTTCTGTAATTCCAGCACTAATTGCCTCTTCAATAATTGCGATAATCACAGGTTTTGCCCTACCATCTCGATCAATAATTGGGAAAAGTTCTTTTTTCACAACTTTAGTAGCTGGAAACAACCGAGTCCCAAAACCCGCCACCGGAATCACAGCTTTTCTAACTTTATTTTTTTGCATAAGCAGTTCGTCACCCCAACTTTTCAAACAACTCCGCCAACACCACATTAGAAAACAAAAACCCTTGGGGATCGGTCAAACGCAACCTTCCACCTGCAACTTCTACCCAACCTTTCTCAATGTAAAGTTGCAAACAGTTGCAAATTTCCTCTACCTTTTCTTCCCCAAATGCTTCCGCCAACGCCGCCAAACTTACACCCTCTGCCAAACGCAATCCCAACATTAACGTTTCTAACAATACTTCTTTTGGAGGAGTTACTTCACAATCAATCACAGCACTAGCTTGTACCCATTGATAATACTCCTTAGTTTTACGCGGACGAGTGAAGCGTTTCCCGTCTACATAACTCGCCGCACCCATACCAAAACCATAATAAGGGCGGTTTTCCCAATACACTCGATTATGCCGACACTGATGCCCAGGTTGGGCATAATTAGAAATTTCATAATGTTCATAACCTGCACCAGTCAAAACCTGCTGCGCCATTTGGTACATTTTGACAGTGGTTTCATCCGTAGGCAAAGGACTGTCACCAGGTTTGTAGTAACGATTAAAAGCTGTACCGGGTTCGATGGTAAGATCATAGATAGATATGTGAGCAGGTAGAATCGCTACTGCTTTTGTTAAAGAATCTTGCCATTGATCCAAAGACTGATGCGGCAACCCAGAAATTAAATCTAAACTAAATTCGGGAATCTCGACTTGGTGGATTAGTTCCACAGCTGTAAAGATATCTTTAACCGAGTGCGATCGCCCGGCAGCTTGCAATAATTCTTCTTGAAAGGCTTGTACACCTAAACTTACTCGGTTGATGCCGACACTGCAATAGCCTGCGATGTGTGCTAAATCAAAGGTGGCTGGATCTATTTCCATAGAAATCTCTGCCCCAGACGCAATATCAAAACGCTTCTCTAGCTCTTTGACTATACGTTCTAGCTGTTGCGTTGATAGTAGCGAAGGAGTACCACCGCCAAAGAAAATTGTCTTTAAGGGTTGACCAAATGTTGGTGTAATGGCGATTTCTTGACATAATATCTCAACATATTGGGAGATAGTACCAGATGTTTCACCCCGCAAGCGATCGCCCACAACAGACACTGGGAAATCACAATAAAAACACCGCCGACGACAAAAGGGAATATGTACATAAGCAGAACTCGCAATCTTAGAAACACTAAAATTTTGACTCATTTTGAAAAAAGTTTTAAGGTAACTCAACTGCAAGTTAGAGACAATGAAAATCAGTAGTTTGTTTACAAATTTTTAGCACTTTATAACGAAATAATGAAAAATATTAAGATAAAAGCCTTTGGTTATAATAATTACAGATATTGCCTGCCTAAACCCTTAGTGTAAGTCAATATTGATTATTGATGAATCTATTTTACCGATGAAATAAAAAATACCTGACTTTATTAGTTAACACAGTTGCAGGAAAACAAGACAATCATGCTTGACGCCATTATTATTTTCTCATTTATCCTGGCAGCGTCGGGAATAGGGTTCTACAGCACTGAATTACTGCCCAATGGTGCGCTAGATCAGGTCACAAATTTAGAAGCTTTACGCTTAGTTGTTGCCGTATTTGGCTCTATTATTGGTGGTGCGATCGGTCTGAGTTTTCAGACGACATATCGTCGCTTGGAGGCACAAGTCAAAGAAATGCCTCTGGAAGTGATCTTAACTCGTGCCATTGGCTTAGTGATTGGGCTATTGCTAGCTAACCTCATGCTGGCACCATTATTTTTGCTACCCATCCCGGCAGATTTTGGATTTATTAAGCCATTAGTCGCAGTTGTCGGTAGTATTATCCTCTCCGTCACTGGGATGAATTTGGCAGATACCCACG
Organism: Chroococcales cyanobacterium; assembly: GCA_038249935.1. GTDB lineage: Bacteria > Cyanobacteriota > Cyanobacteriia > Cyanobacteriales > Nostocaceae > Nostoc. Next base: position 14,406 of record JBBSCU010000064.1, on the reverse strand, counting down.
GGCGAGGCTTATTGCGCTTCATTAATCCCAATACCGTCGAATCGATGGTAGCGGAAGGAACGCTAAAACCCGCCAATACCAAAGTTTTAGACACCAGTTGCATTATCGATGGTCGTATTGAAGCCTTACTAGAAACAGGGTTTCTGGAAGGGCCAATTATTGTGCCGCAGTTTGTCTTGCAAGAACTGCAACAAGTAGCCGATGCTAGCAAAGATCTAAAGCGGGTGCGGGGAAGGCGAGGACTCGAAATTCTCAACCGCATTAAGGAAACTTACCCCGATCGCATCCTGATTAATGGACTTGACTACGAAGATATTCCCACAGTGGATGCCAAGTTAGTCCGCTTTGCTCAAGAAATCAGTGCGACACTACTAACCAACGACTACAACTTGTCTAAAGTTGCCAGTGTCCAGAAAGTACCTGTTTTGAATGTCAATGATTTAGTAAATGCTGTTCGTCCCAGTTATTTACCTGGCGACAACCTTGATTTAAAAATTCTCAAGGAAGGCAAAGAACCTAGTCAAGGTATTGGCTATTTAGATGACGGCACAATGGTAGTCGTTGAAGAAGGTAGTAGTTATGTGGGTGGTGAATTGCGGGTAGTAGTCACCAGTGCTTTACAAACTACAGCAGGACGGATGATTTTTGCCAAACCCCAAGCTTCAGCATTGGCGTGAGGGAAATGTCAGGTGCAATTAACGGCACTCCCCTGTGATTACAGAAGCCCACACTGCACTTGGTACTCCAAGTCAGTGTGGGTAGTTCACGCAATACTCCCTCGCTTTCTAGCTTCTTTGTAAGAAGTTCCCACATTTTTCAAACCAGCTTTAATCATTTGTTGTTCAAGGAGGGCAAAAAAACGCGCTTTATCGCCGCCTTTTACCACTGCTTGATTATGCGCTTCAGCGATCGCCACAGGGTAGCCGTATCCTTTCTGCACTTGTGCTAGCATTAGTCCCAATGCTTGATCTAACATGGTTGCATTCTCTGCTACCCATGCCGGAATTTCTATACGGGCGATTTCGGTGCCAACGTGGACGTAGCAAAAGTAAATGGTTTGATCGCCGTAAAGTTCGAGAATGGGTGAATTACTGCGCCACAGGGTACTGCGTTGTCCTGGTTTGAGTTGGGTTGTCCAAAGGGAAGTATCTCGCAATTGTTCAAAAATTTTACAAGGTACTTTTTCTAACTGATTTGGGCAATAACTTTTACAGTCTGGCACTGGATGGATACAAGCCAACAACCGTAAAAAGTTCATGCCGTCGATGCTGCGAGAGGCGCTGAGATAGCCCATCAAAGGAATTTGAGCATCACGCAACTGCTGCCAAGCTGACAGAATTGGGGGTAAAATGCGATCGCGTGCATCCATCGGCAACTGTTCTAAAAACCAGTAAATTAACGAACCATCTACCATCGCCAAGGCTGGTGCTTCCGTTTTCACTGCACAGGCAAGTTCTGCCAACACCGTTATTTCTGAAGCAGTGCGGCGAAAACTCATCCATTCCTCGGTTTTAATTCCCCACTGCCGAGACATATATAAATCTTCTGGGCGATAAAATACCTCTGGCAAACTATCTAGTAATGGATGGCGATTTTGTCCGTAGTGCAAGACGACTCTGCCGATATTTAGGAGATAACAGTAAGCAATTTCGTGGTGGTTGGGGGAAATTTGCGAACCATCGGTAGCGATGACGGTATGTATTTTGGGGGGAACTGAAATATCAATGCAGGTTTCTAAGGGTTCAATTGGGGTAGCATTAGCAAAGAGAATGCGATCGCGCCATTTTTCCTGGCGATCGATTAAATCTTGTTGACACTCATAAGCATTTTTTAAATGTTGTTGCGCCAATTCTAAACGCTGGCGACTCGCAGCAACTTCTAAGGTAAGATGCTGACTTAAACCTTGCATTTGTCGCGCCAGTTTTGTCAGGTCAAGCATAGATTTTTAGACTTTATTTGCCGCACTCAAGCTGTTAATCATACAACATAAAATAGAATTCAATATATAAGCTATCGGTCAAATGACCAAAGAATGTTACAGATGGTACAGTTTGAACCTTATTGTACTCTACCAACTAGCGCTGAATTGCCCTGTTCAGACGATACACCCGTGGATATAGCAGTTCTCGTTTACGTGAGGTACACCCGTAGGGGCACGGCATGCCGTGCCCCTACACCTTGGGATATAACGTTGTACCGCATCTGAATGGGAACCGCTATAATGAAAACCAAAGTTTTATACCCAATTTGCTGCTGTTTCTTCTCGAATCTATTTAGGCAGATAATATTTGATGCTTAGTACATACCAAATTTGGAGAAAATTTTCAATGCCAAGCCGAGAAATCTTTTGCAAATTGAGACAATGATAACAACTGAATTCGCGGATCATTTTGGGCAGTTTCCCGTTCTGCTTGGGTATTATAGCCCCAATCTGCAAGGAAGAGTTTCACATCTTCAAGGTCTGGTTGTTGTTGAACTAACTGCAAAGTCTTGAATCTATCTTCGACAAACCAAAGACTAACTTGGTTGTTTCCTGCTGCCTGGATTAATTCTCGTATAATTTCATATTTAGGACGCTTGACTTCTTTACCAAAAATTGATTGTGGTGGTAAATTTATCCCTTCTTGTCGCAACAACTGCTGCACAAAACGCCCTTCTTTAGTTGTTACAATGTATAGTTTAACTCCACTGTCAAGAGTTAATTTGATTTTTTCTATTACACCCGGATAAAATCTATGCAGACTCAGCCAACCATCTAAATCTGTGGTAATCCATTCATCTCGTTGGTTATCTAGTTTCGTACCAATTTCTTTTGGTTGTAGATTGTCGTCTAACAAAAGTTTTGGGGCGATGCTTACCCATTCATGAAGAATCTTTTCATCAGAAATTCCATCTACCAACGCTTTGATTAAAACAGGCATTTCCCAACCTGTTTCAATTACAGGTCGTAGGCGATAGAATCTTAAAGCTAAGTCATCTGGTGGTATGTCGTTAGTAGGCGACCAAATTTGACAATAGGTGCGCCATGCTACCTCAAAATATTCAATTAGTCCGTCGCAAATCACTCCATCAAAGTCTAGAGCTAAAATTTTGGGGCTACTTGCTGTCATTGTTTTGAGGATTAAACTGCTGTTGTCAGCTTACCCGATTTTAGAATTATTTTTCTGTATCATAAATAGTTACTACCGCCGATTTTGACTGTTCTTTACGATAAGTAAAAATACCGTGTTTGGGACTAAATAGTAATGCTAACAAAAAGAATCCCGATACAACTAAAACGATCGCAGGGCCAGAGGGCAAATTATAAAAGTAGCTAAGATACATACCGCTAATACTAGAAATTACGCCAATGACCGCACCTAAAATCATTACTTGGTTGAGACGTTTGACTAATAAATAGGCGGTGGCTCCCGGTGTAATTAAAAGTGATAGTACTAAAATAACACCGACAGCTTTCATGCTAGCGACGATTGTTAAAGCTATTAGCACCATAAGTCCAAAGTTCAACCGATTGACTGGCAAACCTGCGGCTTGAGCGCCTAATGGGTCAAAGGTGTAAAATAAAAGTTCTTTATATAATAAAACAACGACTATTAAAACTATAGTGGCAATAATAGCAGTGTCCCGGACTTCATCAATAGTAACGCCGAGAATATTACCAAATAAGAAGTGATTTAGGTCGATTTTGTTATCTTTTTGAATAACAGTAATTAACGTAATCCCAAGGGCAAAGAATGCTGAAAAAACTATGCCCATTGCCGCATCTTCTTTGATTGGCGATCGCACTCTAATCCAGGCGATCGCCATTGTACTCAAAACACCGGCAATAAACGCCCCAATATATATATTTGCTCCCACCATAAAAGCGATCGCTAGTCCTGGTAAAACTGAGTGACTGATTGCGTCACCCAATAATGCTAATCGCTGCACCATCAAGTAGCTACCAACAACTGCACACAACATCCCGACCAAAATTGCAATCACGAGCGATCGCTGCATAAAGCCGTATTGCAACGGCTCAATTAATGCTTGTAACATATTTTATCAGTTGTCATTTATCAGTTGTCATTTGTCCTTTATCATTGGTCATTTGCAAATAAGCAATGATCAATGACTAATTACAGTTTAGGCAGCATCTGAAAAGTACATTACTTTACCACCGTAAGCCAGATTTAGATTCTCTTCTGTGAGTACTTGTTGCCGTGAACCTGTGGCGATTAATTCCCGATTTAGTAATATTAAGTCATCAAAGTGGGCGATTGATTCACCTAAATCGTGATTAACTACTAGCACAATTTTTTGATCGGCAGCGAGTTCATGAAAGACTTCAAAAACCACCGATTGAGTTTTTTGATCAATGCCTACTAGAGGTTCATCAAAGCAGAAAATTTCTGCTTGCTGTGTTAAAGCACGGGCTAAAAATACCCGTTGTTGTTGTCCTCCTGATAATTGTCCTATGGGGCGATCGCAATATTCAATCATCCCAACTCTTTCTATGGCATTTTTTGCTACCTGGCGACTAACTGCCGAAAAGCTACGCAACCAGCCTGTTTTCTTTACCCGTCCCATCATCACTACATCCCAGACGGTGGCGGGGTAAGTCCAGTCAATTTGGCTGCGTTGTGGGACATAGGCAACTTTCTCTAATTGTTGCATCAACGGTTTGCCTTGGCATAGCACCGTACCACTACTGACGGAAACTAAGCCTAACATTGCTTTCATCAGCGTACTTTTGCCAGCACCGTTGGGGCCAAAAATCCCCGTCAGTTTTCCCGGTTTGACAATACAGTTAACGTCCCTTAAAGCTTCTTGTGTCCGGTAGTGTACCCCTAGATGAGCGATGTTAATTGCTGCTGTGGAACTCATATCAGAAGCTTTGATAACTTGGGCAGGGAACTTCCCTATATTTCTCTGAGATAAGTAAAATTTTGGGTCAAAAGAGACGTTTTTCATAATTTTGTTTAAATACTCATTTTTTGAGCTTACTATAAAAATGAGAGAAATATGAAAAAATCTATAATTAGATGTAATATTTGAGATAAATGAAAGTAATACTAGAGATAGAGGGCAGCAATCCTTACGGCAAAGCAGTTCACAGAATCAAGAGAAAAATTCTTTTCCGGTTTTGCTTGGGAATGCTTGTGCCTTTGGCTTTATTCAGTTGTACCCAAAAAAACTCTAACCCTGACACTGCCAAGGGAGATAAGCCGCGAGTAGTAGCAACTAGCAACATCATTGCTGATTTGGCACAAGAGGTAGCAGGAGACGAGATTCAACTAAGTGGAATTCTTAAACCGGGTACTGATCCCCATGTTTACGAACCGGTACCAGCAGACAGCAGGGTTTTGGAAGAAGCCGACTTGATTTTGTATAACGGCTACAACCTGGAACCGGGATTGATTAAATTAATGAATGCTTCTGGTGATAAGGCGCGAAAGATACCAGTGGGGGAAGCTGTTAAATCTTTGCAGTTAGACAAAGGCAAAGGTGAAATCGTACCAGATCCCCACGTTTGGGGTAGTGCAGAAAATGCGATCGCCATGACGAATACGATTCGGGATGCTTTGATTGAGTTATCACCTGAAGATAGAGAAAAATTTACTCAAAAGGCATCGCAACTTACCAACGAATTAAAACAGTTACATAGCTGGATTAATCAACAGATTCAAACTATCCCCGCAGATAAACGCAAACTGGTAACAACCCATGATGCCTTCCAATATTATGGACGTGCTTATGGAATTGCGATCGCAGGTACTTTAATTGGCATTAGTACCGAAGAGCAGCCAAGCGCTCAAACAGTCCAGAGATTAGTAGAGTCAATTAAAAAGATCGGTGTTCCCGCAATTTTTGCTGAAACTACAATCAATCCAGCCTTAATTAAAACCGTTGCCGAAGAAGCAGGAGTAAAATTAGCACCACATCACCTTTACTCTGATTCAATTGGTGCCAAGGGAAGTGATGGCGATTCCTACATCAAAATGATGGAGGCAAATACCCGCAGCATTGTAGAAGCATTGGGAGGAAAATATACACCGTTTCAACTAAAGAAGTAAATTCAGCCAAATGGCTCCGACTCCGTTCAGTTTCAGACGGAATTTTAACCCCGTCTGAAACTCTCTTCAATTTTGCAGAAAGTCTGAGCGGAAGCTTGCGACGCTATCCGTTGGCGCATTCCGCCGCAGACATCAGAACTTTCCAAGACGAATTTTGAATTATTAACTGTGGTTTAATTTTCAGCAAAATTGCTTTTTTAAAAGTTTTTCTGAAACTTTTATTTCTGAAGTAAGAGATTATTTATAACCTTCTTAGCTAATATCTAACCTAAGACGTGTTTCTTTTAAATTTCTGCCCAAACTCTCTCCAGAGAAAGAACTCTTTATGCCTTTGATTTCCTAGAATTTCAATTAGTAAAGGTACATTTATTAAAACCTGCAAAAATCATGACTGACAATAACCAAGAAAATCAAACCAATCAACCAGTAAGCGGAGATTGGGATTCTCACGAAAAGCCGAATGTGAACGAAAGAAATTTAACCGCGAATCCAGGAGATAAAATCGCTGATGAGTCTCAATCTATTGAAGAGAAGGGTAAACAGTTAGCTGTTGATCATGTACCAGACATTACAGGCGACAAAATCACAGTCCCGACTTACTTCGTTGTAGATGAACCCGACGGCGAAAAGAAAGCACTCCATCACGTTAAAGATGCTGAAGAGATTTCCGATGTAATTCGGCAAGCACGAGTTGACGAAAATGGAAACCGAATTTGGTGGTAGTCTTTTATTTCAATTAACCATAATTCCCCATAACTTCACCTCACACGTCAAGCCGTGTGAGGTACTTTATTTTGGCTAAACGCTTATTCTACAACGTTGGTTCTTTGGCGTTTTAAGTTCAAAAGAGTACCTAAAGCACCAATTAAAACTATACCCGTGAAACCCTCAGCGTAAACCTCCGGCTGATTATTCGTCGGGTTAATGCGATAGATACGTGCCTCACTTTGTGGGAAAGGAAATCCTGTGAGTTCACCTACATAGTATGCACCATCAAGACCCTTTGCGATCGCTGTGGGTACTGATTGCATCAAAATATTTTCACCAAAGAGCGGATTAGTCACTTTCTTCTTTTGAAACTGGCCTTTATACTCAGAACTATGGTTCCTAAGCTTGTCGAAGGAAAGTTTTCAATCATACTTCTTTCCTCATGCCTCCTGACATTTCATTATTAATGAGGAGTGAATCTGGTAAACTCTTACCTAGTTGTTTAACCCAAGTGATAACTGTGGTGTGATCAACACCTTTAACTCGTTCAATAGACCTAAAACCTATACCATTGAGATACATCCGAAGGCATTCGAGCTTTAGCTCATTGCTATAAGTTTTAGATGGCTCGTAATCCTGAATAAACTGGCGATGACAATCACAGCAAATGTGATTCTGTTTACCTCTTTTAATTCCATTTTTACGGATATGGGACGACTCACAACGCGGACATTCCATCTAGTTTCACCTCAATTCATCACGCCATTATGCGACACCAGTTTTCTTTATACTGCTATTCCTTGATAATTAGCAGATATGGAGCCGGAATAATTGGCTTAGTATATATTGATTGAATTTTCTCAAAACTCTCAATTGTGAAATACACTTCTTCATCAACTATCTGAACCGTTGTAAGCGAGATCAATTTGGGTAGAGTAGAGGAACTTATCAGATACTTAATGAAGCATGGTATAGATTTAAGCCTTACATCTTCATTAACTTCAAAAACTTGATGTTACGATTATTATTCGTTCAATAGGTTAAATGCACTTTATCTTCTAATTAAATCTAGTTAAAATTGGGAGAAAGCGTTTTCTGTTCTGCAAATACATGACTTATAAATAATACATGATTTCTAATAATACATCACCTGATTTCAAAGATTAAATAACTTGAATATTATCTGGCAAGAGTATATAAAGAGCGATCGCCTGGAATCCTGAGATTTTTTTGTGTATTTGAATACAAAATTCTAAAATTTTTTTGCACCTTTAAAATATTTTTTGAAAACCATGAACTTGAGTTTACACAACAGTTTCAGCCTCCTAAATATTAACAAAATCCCGTGTACCTGCTGACCTCTCATGACTTTTCAAACACCCTCTCATAGTTTTCTCAGCTAAATCTAATATTTTTAAATGCTTCTGGTCTTATTGTTTAAACTGTGAAGCAAAACAAATGCTAGCAGTTCCCCAAGTTAAAAAGTGTGTTCATTAGTGTGTTCATTATGAATTGGAATCAGCCCTTAGAATTCATCCCTGGTAAAGTCATTACCCTCAGCACTCATCTCGAAAAGCCTAGTCCATTTTATTTTGGATATGACATCGAGAAAAGTTTTACAGCAGAACTAGAGAAATATAGTTTTGACAAAATCTTTTTCTTTACAGAGCCACATCTATTTGCGATTGTACGGCAAAGATTTGTATCTCAACATCTGTGAGAAATATCGTTGCGAACTCGAATTTGTGCCTACTGGCGAATACAGATACCAAATATCTTAAAACAGATCCCCCAACTTCTCGCCGCAGTGGAATTATTGAAGGCGTTAAAAATGGGTTCATCTCTGATGTCAAGCTAGTAATAAAAAGTTTGTAGTAAGCACTTTAGTGCTTAGAAAATAAGGACTGAAGTCCTTACTACGAACTTTCTTACCCATCAATTTAAACTTGACAGACTATTAACAGAGATGAACAATAATTCGATCAATTAGTGTACCTCATAACTTCGGGAAGTCCTGTAACTGAAGACAGATGCTACTACGCTTAATTTTTGAACTCGTGAATTCTGGCTTCTGACTTCTTTTTCAATTTAATTAAATCCAATTTTGCTCCTCAATCGTCTTAGTAAACAGATGCCCACAATTAACGACTTCAGTTCCAATTTCCGGTCAGCATCATGCCAGCATACTGCAAATTAAGGTAATCCCCTAAATGACAATATTTCTTACACTTGCTATTGTTGTCTTAGCATTAATTTTATTTGTTGGTGAATGGGTTCCATCAGATATAGTCGCAATTATTACTACACTACTTTTAATGATTCTGGGTTTAATCACTCCAGAAGAAGGTGTAAGTGGTTTCAGTAACTCTGCTACTATTACTGTGATGGCAATGTTTATCTTAAGTGCAGGTATCGAACGTACTGGAGCAATTCAAAGTGTTAGCGAACTGCTAAGTAAATCGGGCGGAAAAAAATCATCTCAGCAAATTTTCACTCTGGGACTTATAGTTGGTCCAATATCAGCATTTATTAATAATACTGCCGTTGTTGCTGTATTTTTGCCAATTGTCGAAGAATGGTGTAGAAGACAAAAAATTTCAGTTTCTAAATTACTAATTCCCCTATCGTATGCCACAATTATGGGTGGTATGATTACGGTAATCGGTACTTCTACAAACGTTTTAGCAAGTGGTTTATCCAAACAATTAGGATATGGGGAATTTAGCTTATTCCAATTTACCAAACTAGGATTAGTCACATTTAGCGTCGGGTTGATTTATCTGACACTGATAGCACCCAAGCTATTACCAAACCGTAAAAAAGATACCGATGATATTCTTTCCCAGGACTATGGTTTAAAGGATTACATTAGTGAAATTTTGATTCCACTCGGTTCTAATTTAATCGGGAAAACCTTGGATTCTAGTGGTCTGCAACATAAATTTGATGTAGATGTATTGGAAATTATTGCTAACGATATCCACTTACATCAACCTTTAGAAGATAAAAAGCTACAAGCTTGTTCGGTACTTTTAGTTAGAAGTAGTCGAGAAGATTTACTCAAAATTAAAGATGAAGAAGGTATTGAAATTCTACCGGAATTTATCCAAAACAAAAAGTCCTTAGAAGCACAACTGAGTACTGAAGACGAAGGTATTGCAGAAATTCTCATTCCTTCCAGTTCCAATCTGATCGGTTCAACTGTTAAAGAACTACGTTTTCGTCAACGCTATAACGTGACAGTCTTAGCAATCCATCGCGGACAAGAAATTACACGAGAACGTCTCAGTGAAATTCGGCTCAAGTTTGGTGATGTTATTTTAGTGCAAGGTCCCAAACAAAGCCTTTTAGGTTTACAAATCGATCGCAACTTATTGGTACTCACACAGCGAGATTTAGAAACCCTCCGACGCGGTAAAGCCGCGATCGCAATTGGTATCGGTTTAGGAGTTATTGTTGCCGCAGCGTTTAATTTATTACCTATTATCATAAGTTCTCTGGCTGGTGTAGTTTTGATGGTTTTAACCGGCTGTCTTAAACCTAAAGAAATATACGAAGCAGTGCGTTGGGACATTATTTTTCTGCTAGCTGGTTTAATACCTCTGGGTATAGCAATGGAGAAATCTGGTGCAACTCAATGGTTAGCAGATAATTTAGTTGCAATCGGAGGAAATCTTTCTGGTTATTGGATACTGACGTTTTTCTTCATCATTACTTCCATACTTACAGAAATGATTTCTAACAATGCCGCAGTCGTTTTAATGCTACCAGTTGCAGCACATGTCGCAGAGAAACTTAGCCTTAATCCTTTCGCTTTCATGCTTACTGTTGTCTTTTCTGCATCGAATAGTTTCATCACACCAATTGGTTATCAGACAAACACGATGGTTTATGGAGCCGGAGGTTATAAATTTAGCGATTTTATCCGAGTCGGGATGCCATTAAGTCTCTTGATGACCGTAATCGTACCACCATTAATTATCTTGTTCTACGGACTCTGACAATTTTAGATTGTATGAATCGTTCTCCTCCTTTATTTCCCTATTCCCCATTCCCTATTCCCCATTCCCCATTCCCCATTACCTACCAAATACTATGTCTCAAATCAAAGCCTTAATTCAACCCCACGGCGATAAACTCATTAACTGTTACTTGTCTGAAGAAGAAAGTAAACAAACTCTTGTGAGAGCCTCTACCCTACCTCGTCTTACCCTTTCCAACCGTAATATTGCTGACTTAGAATGTATTGCTACGGGTGTTTACAGCCCTTTAGAAGGCTTTGCTGACGAGCAAGAATATAACTCCATCGTCAAAGATATGCGTTTGACTAATGGTCTTGCTTGGAGTATTCCCGTTACATTACAAGTTTCTGCATCCATAGCAGACCAATATCAATTAGATTCTGAAATTGCTTTAGCTCATCCCAATGGAGACATACTTGCAGTCATGACCGTTACTAGCAAGTTTAAACCAGACCAAGATTTGGAGGCAGCACAAGTTTACCGAACCGAAACAGCAGTACATCCCGGTGTTCAAGCCATGCGTGGGGAAGGAGAAGTTTACCTGGGTGGTCCAATTAAACTGATTAATTCAATTCCTTGCCAAGATTTTCTCGATTACCGTTTGACTCCAGAAGCCAGCAGAGTTGAATTTGCTAGACGTGAATGGAATACGGTTGTAGCATTTCAAACTAGGAACCCCATTCACCGCGCCCACGAATACATTACCAAAATAGCCTTAGAACTTGTTGATGGACTTTTCATCAACCCTTTAGTGGGTCAAACCAAGTCAGATGACATTCCCGCAAACGTGCGAATGGAGTGCTATCAAGTACTAATGGAAAAATATTATCCGCAAGATCGCGTATGTTTAGGTGTATTTCCTGCTGCCATGCGCTACGCAGGACCTCGTGAAGCAATCATGCATGCGATCGCCCGCCAGAATTACGGCTGCACACACTTTATCGTCGGACGCGACCATGCTGGAGTCGGCGACTATTACGGCACTTACGACGCACAATACATCTTTGATGAATTTACAAAAGAAGAGTTACAAATTACTCCCCTAAAATTTGAACACGCATTTTATTGTACTCGCAGTAAATCAATGGCAACTGGTAAAACCAGTCCTAGCACTAAGGAAGAAAGAATACACCTTTCAGGGACAAAAGTGCGGGAAATGCTAAAAAACGGTCAAACTCCACCACCGGAATTTTCACGTCCAGAAGTTGCAGAAATTTTAGTTGCTTCTATGAAGCTAGCTACAGTTTAATTCCCGAAGTATATGTATATCGCTAACCAAAAAGAGAGAGGAACCATGACTGTTTCTAACACCACTTCCATAGTCGAAGAGATTACCAAATTAGAATCCGAGTACTCGCAGAAAAGTCCGCAAGACATCCTTGCATTTGCACTGAAGCAGTTCAAGAATATAACAATTTCCTTCAGTGGTGCTGAAGATGTGGTATTGCTAGATATGGCATCCAAAATCAACAAAGATATTCAAGTCTTCTCGATTGATACAGGTCGTTTGCATCCCGAAACCTACCAGTTTATTGATAGAGTTAGAAAACAATATCGCATTAAGATAGACGTAATTTTCCCGGATGCAGCAGAAGTTGAAGCATTAGTTAAAGAAAAAGGACTATTCAGCTTTTATCAGGATGGTCATAAAGAATGCTGTGCTATCCGCAAAGTCAAGCCACTACGACGCAAACTTGCAACCGTCGATGCTTGGATTACCGGACAACGTAAAGACCAAAACCCCGAAACTAGAAACAGCGTTCCGGTAATTCAAGCTGATACAGCTTTTTCTAGTGAAGAGCGCACATTAATTAAATTCAATCCCCTGGCAAATTGGACTTCTGCTCAAGTATGGCAATATATCCGAGCGAATGAAGTTCCCTACAACAAGTTACATTCTCAAGGTTTTATTAGCATCGGTTGCGAACCTTGCACAAGAGCTATTTTACCTAATCAGCACGAACGTCTTGGTCGTTGGTGGTGGGAAGAAGCTGCTGATAAGGAATGTGGTTTCCACGAAATCAATTTAACTCAAAATAACAGTTAATTTACTCGATAAATTGATTGAGACGTAGCAGTGCTACGTCTCAACAGGGACAATCATCTTCGTAAATGTAGTTACAAATATCTCAAAATCATGCATATCAAATTAGTTCAAAAAATTAAATTAGATGGTAATTCCTGCCGAAAATCTGCAAGAGTTTTAACCAATCTCAAAGAATTGAATTTACTTCATAAAATAGATGAAATTATCGCCGCAGATGAACGTCAGCAATCTGATAGCGAAGGATTTAATTTAGCTAGAAAATATCAAGTATCATCTGCACCTTTTTTTATTGTCGAAAATGATCAAGGTGCGCCTAAGATTTATACCGCGTATTATCGCTTTATGAAAGATGTTTTTGATATCTCCGTTTCCGAATCAGAAGAAATTTCGGAAATGATGGCTCAAAATCCAGAGTTAGATTACATCTAGACATATAACTTCTCCGTCTTCAATTCATTTATTGGTAGATACCATCGTGAATAATCCACCTCAAAAAATCGATACAGCAATAGTAAAAAATCTTCCACTTCATTCTATAATTCCAGGTTTATTATTAGCTGCTGGTCTGGCAATTTTAGCTGATTCTCTCAAAAGAATTCCATCACTTTCGCTATTTAGTTCGTTAATCATCGCCATTATTTTAGGAATAATAGTTAAAAACACAATTGGAGTTCCTCAAATATTTCGACCGGGAATAGCCTTTTCTTTAAAACGCATTCTCAAGTTATCTATTATTCTATTAGGATTGCGATTAAGTTTATCTCAAATACTAGCAGTTGGTCCTGTTGGATTAACAATTGTCTTTACTACTTTAGTCAGTACATTTGTCTTTACTTGTTGGTTTGGCAGACAAATTGGAGTTAATCAAAAACTGACAAAATTAATTGCTGCGGGTACTTCTATTTGTGGAGCCTCTGCTATAGTTGCTACCAATAGTGTAGTAGAAAGTAAAGATGAAGATGTTGCTTATGCTGTGGCAATAGTCACAATTTTTGGTACTCTCTCAATGTTGCTTTATCCTCTAATACCTGCTTTATTTCAAGTAACATCCCAACAGTTTGGAATTTGGTGCGGTGTTTCCATTCACGAAACAGCCCAGGTAATCGCAGCAGCATTTCAAGGTGGAGAAGTCAGCGGTGAATTTGGTACGATTGCTAAATTGTCAAGAGTTATATTTTTGGCTCCAGTTGTTTTAACTTTAGGATTTTTGTCACCATCTTCTAGCAAATCATCAACAGAAAATAACTCTAAAAAGTTACCAATACCTTGGTTTGTATTTGGATTTATTGCTTTAATGTTGCTGAATAGTGCTAATATTTTTCCTGAAAGTCCGAAGAAATTAGTTAGTGATGTTAACAATTTTCTACTAACAATTTCTATGGCAGGAATGGGTCTAAAAACTAGTATACTGGAAATTAAGCAAAGCGGCATAAAACCTCTTTACTTAGGTGCTGTTTCATGGATATTTATTTCTGTCATTAGTTTAAGTTTAATCAAGGCTTTTTACTAAGTTGATTTGAAATCAAAAACAAATATCTCGTTCATAGCTTACTCAATCTGTTTTTTAATTACT